>NZ_AP019773.1:0-300000 GCF_009936175.1 Bartonella quintana
GTGATAAGAGAAAAAAAATCCTTTCATCTACACATGCTTTCTGATGCAACAGGGGAGACATTAATCTCTGTCGGAAGGGCTGTTGCATCACAATATGCGACAAGTCAGGTAACAGAACATATTTATCCGATGATTCGCAACGAAACACAGTTACGGAGAGCTCTTGATGAGATACAACAGGAGCTTGGTATTGTTCTTTACACAATCATTGATAAAAAAATTAAACTGCTTCTTAAGAAAAGATGTGAGAAAATGGAAGTTCCTTGTATTGATATACTGCATCCTGTTTTGGATGCCTTCCAATCTTATCTTGGCACGCCTACAAATTTACGTGTCAGCGCACAGCATGATCTCAACGCGGATTACTTTCGTCGTATTGAAGCGTTGGATTTTACAATAGAGCACGATGATGGAAAGTCTCCCAAGGGCTTATCGGATGCAGATGTAATCCTTGTAGGAATTTCAAGAACTTCTAAAACGCCAACCAGTATCTATTTAGCAAATCGTGGAATCAAAACTGCTAATGTTCCTCTTATTCCAGGGATTGATTTTCCAGAAGCTCTTTTGGAAGCAAAAAATGCTTTAATTGTTGGTTTAATTGCTTCAGCTGAGAGAATCTCACATATTCGTCAAAATCGAGATTTGGGGCATGGTTTTGCTGTTGAAGGTTATACTGATCGAATCAGTATAGCTGAAGAACTGATCTATGCAAAACGCATTTGCGAACGTTTTGGCTGGCCTGTTATTGATGTTACAAGACGCTCTATCGAAGAAACTGCTGCAGCGATATTTGAACTTTTGTCGTGGTTTCGTGAAGGAAAATGGAAGAAAAACCCCTCATGATGGCAGATACGTTAATATTAGCATCTCTTAGTTCCTATCGTGCACAATTGTTGAAAAAGGCAGGTTTAAATTTCCTCATTGAAGGGGCCTCTTTTGATGAGAGAGAAATAGGAAAAATAGAAAAAGTAAAAACACCTAAAGAACTCAGTTGTTTTCTTGCAAGTGCAAAAGCAAAAAATGTTTCTGATCGCTTTCCTGATGCTTTAGTCATTGGTTGTGATCAAGTCCTTGATTTAGAAGGTCAGGTTTTTCACAAAGTCACAAGTAAAAAAGAAGCATATCAGCGTTTGTGCACTTTATCGGGAAAAACTCATTCTCTTCATAGTGCAGTGGCTTTATTTCGGAATGGCCGAAAAATTTGGGTTGAAGCTTTTAGTGCACATATGTCAGTCCGTCCCCTCTCACCAAAGTTCATTAAACGTTATTTAGCATACGTAGGGACAGATGTTCTAAACAGTGTGGGAGTATATCAAATTGAAGGGGAAGGGATTCATCTTTTTGAAAAAATTGATGGAGATTTTTTTACTATTATTGGTTTACCTTTATTACCTTTATTAGTAAAATTGCGTCATTTGGGGATCATTTGTGATTGATTTGACAATAAAGTGTAAAGAAAAAGTTCCTTCTCGTGCCTTTGTTGTTGGTTATCCTATTCACCATTCAAAATCGCCAAAAATTCATAATTTTTGGCTTAAACAGTATGGTTTACAAGGTGAATATTTGGCACAAGAAGTAAAATTGGAAGAATTTAGTGATTTTCTTACATCTACAAAAAAAAGAGGTTTTTGTGGAGGTAATGTCACTCTACCTTACAAACAGGAAGCCTTTCGTTTGGCAAATTATAAAGACGAGGTAGCAACAATGATTGGTGCTGCTAATACACTCTGGTATGAAGGAGATAAACTTTGTGCCACAAATAGTGATGCCTATGGTTTTAGCGCTAATCTTGATGATTCTGCTCCTAATTGGGTAGGGGAAACAGCTCTTATTTTTGGTGCAGGTGGTGCTGCACGTGCCATCCTATATGCCTTAAAAAAACGGGGATTTGAGCGTATTTGCTTGCTTAATCGTACAAGACAACGCGCCGATAATTTAGCTGAGCATTTCGGAAAACCTGTTGAAGTCCACGATTGGCATAATGTCGGCGAGATACTTTATGAAGCTGATTTGATTGTTAATACGACCTCTGTAGGTATTACAGACCCACACGGATGGAAGACTGGTTCTTTGTTTTGTGATTTTCAAAAAACAAAGACAACAACGTTGGTGACAGACGTCGTTTATACACCATTAAAAACCCCTTTTTTACAGCAAGCAAAAGCCCATGGTCTAAGAACAGTTGATGGGCTTGGTATGCTTTTATATCAAGCCGTTCCTGGCTTTGAACGATGGTTTGGAATAACTCCACAGGTAACAAAGGCTTTACGAACGAAAATTTTAGAAGATATGGGTGAAGAAAGAGTATGAAAATCATAGGACTGACCGGATCAATCGCTATGGGAAAATCAACAGCTGCTGATTTTTTCAAACAAGCAGGTATTTCCGTTTTTAGTGCTGATGAGACAGTACACCAGCTTTATAAGAGTAAACCAATCTTATCACTCATAGAACATACATTCCCTGGCGTTGTTGAAAATGGTAAAGTTAATCGCCTAAAGCTTTCTAAAATTTTGATCAATGATAGTGAAAAATTACAAACATTAGAAGAAATAATTCATCCTTTAGTACAAGAAAAAGAAAAAGAATTTATTGATAAAGCACGCCAACAGGGAAAAAAAATAGTCGTCCTTGATATTCCACTCCTTTTTGAAAAAAAAGGTGAAAAACGTGTGGACAGTGTAATTGTGGTATCTGCTCCATTGGCAATACAAAAAGAACGGATAATGACGCGTCCGGATATGAATGAAAAAAAAATTTCCTTTATCAATGCTAAACAAATGCCTGATGAAAAAAAACGAGAACGGGCTGATTTTATCATTAATACAGGGAAAGATTTAGAGAATACACATCAACAAGTTTTTTCCGTAATAGAAAATTTGCTAAAGAATTAAAATCATGCGTGAAATTATTTTTGATACAGAGACAACAGGCTTGGATAAAGAGAAAGATCGCATAATCGAAATCGGTTGTGTAGAGATGGTTGATCGGTATCTTACAGGAAAGCGATTCCATGTTTATTTGAATCCACAAGGCGTTGTTATTTCTGATGAAGCTGTAGCAATTCATGGCTTGACTAATGAACGCTTAAAGAACGAAAAAAGCTTTAGTGATATTGCTGATGAACTTTTGGAATTTATCAATGGCGCAACAATGGTTGCCCATAATGCAAGTTTTGATATTGGCTTTCTTAATGCAGAATTAGGACGAGTGAATAAGCCACTTATCAGTGTCGACAATATCCTTGATACATTGGCTATGGCACGGCGAAAATTTCCTATGGGTCCTAATTCTCTCGATGTTTTGTGCAAACGTTTTGGAATTGATAATAGTCATCGTGTTTTTCACGGTGCTTTGCTTGACGCGGAGATTCTCGCCGATGTTTATATTGAACTCATTGGTGGAAAGCAAGGTGTATTGGGTTTTGAAGACAGTAAGAGTGTTGAGCAGGATAGTCAGAATGACAAGAATGCTCTCTTAGCAGTTAAAGTTCGCCCACAACCACTCTCTCCAAGGTTAAGTGCGCAAGAAAAAATTATGCACGCTGATTTTATCAAAAAAATTGGTGAAAAAGCTCTGTGGAATTTCTTCAAAATCCCTCACTAACTTCCTTGTCTCTTTTTGAATTATTATAGGACAGTAAAATACAAAAGCTAAAAAATACGGTCGTTGTGGGGAGGGGAACACCACAACGACCCTGTCGTTACACCGTACCTCAGCTATCATAGGAGGAGCAAAATGAAAGCTATTATATCCTGTAACAGCAAAGAAAAGCTCTAGGTACTAACTATAAAGCGCAACGACTTCACACTTTATGAAAAAAAAAAATGGCTTTTTAGAGGCAATTCGATAAATTTTAAAATAAGAATGAAAAAAAATATAAAAATGTATAAGAGTAAATTGTCTCTTAGTTGAAATGGAGAAATAGAACTGTCATGAAAGCAACAGATCATCTTTTTTTGGTTGATGGATCAAGCTATGTCTTTCGTGCTTACTACGCTTTACCACTCTTAAAGCGCAAAAAGGATGGGCTTCCTGTAGGAGCTGTAGCGGGTTTTTGTAATATGTTGTGGAAGCTACTTTGTGATGCGCGTAATACAGCTATCGGCACTGTTCCAACGCATTTTGCTGTTGTTTTTGACTATTCATCTGATACTTTTCGGAAGCACATTTATCCACAATATAAAGCCAATCGGGTAGCGCCTCCAGAAGATCTTATTCCTCAATTTTCTCTCATCCGCCAGGCAACGAAGGCTTTTAATTTACCTTGTATCGAAAAGGAAGGATTTGAGGCGGATGATTTAATTGCTACTTATGCGCAATTGGCAACAAAGGTTGGGGCAAAAACAACCATTATTTCTTCCGATAAGGATTTTATGCAATTAGTCAATACACATGTATCCTTGTATGATGGAATGAAGGACAAGCACATTGGTATTTCTGAAGTTTTAGAAAAATGGGATGTTGCACCTGAAAAAATGGTCGACTTGCAAGCTTTGACTGGAGATCCAACGGATAACGTACCAGGTATTCCAGGCATTGGTCCTAAAATTGCTGCTCAATTGTTGAATCAATTTGGCTCTCTTGATCTTTTGTTGCAGAGAGTGGCAGAAGTTAAGCAAACAAAACGACGTGAAAATATTCAGGCTTATAGTGAACAAGCAAAAATTTCTCGTAGACTTGTTCAGCTTAAAACAGATGTGCCTATAGAAAATGATTTAGATGATCTTACTTTAGAATCACAAGATGGTCCACGCTTAATCGCTTTTCTTAAAACTATGGAATTTGCCACATTAACGCGCCGTGTGGCAGAGGCAACAGCATGTGATGCAGCAGTCATTGATGCGCTTGATCTAGACGTTGAATGGGCAGAGCCTGTGTATGGGTGTGATTCTGAGGTAAAGAGAGCTGAAAGAGCACTTTCACATGATTTTTCTAAAAATACACCACAAGTTTTGGCACAAAAACGTAAATGCCAAGCGTTAAGCCAGACAATCAAAAGGGATGCTTATCTAAGCATTTTTGATGAAGAAATTTTGAAAAAGTGGTTATCTGAAGCAAAAGAGCAAGGCTTTTTTGCTTTTGATACTGAAACAACGTCACTTGATCCTCTGCAAGCAAAGCTTGTTGGTTTTTCGTTAGCATTACAGCCAGGAAAAGCGGCCTATGTGCCACTTGAACATTTTGAGGGAGGAGATGACCTTTTGGGAGGTGGACGCATCGTTGGGCAGATTGAGATACGAAAGGCTTTAACACTTTTAAAACCGATATTAGAAGACCAAGCAGTTTTAAAAATTGGTCAAAATATAAAGTATGATTGGTTAGTGATGAAGCAATACGGTGTTGTAATACGCTGTTTTGATGACACAATGCTTTTATCGTATGCTTTAGATGTTGGAGCTTTAACGCATAATATGGATGCTTTATCTGAACGTTGGCTTGGGCATAAGCCGATTGCCTACAAGGATTTAACACACAACGGAAAAAAGATTACGTCTTTTGCGCAAGTGGATTTGAAACAGGCAACCCTTTATGCTGCTGAAGATGCTGATATAACGCTACGTTTGTGGCAAGTTTTGAAGCCTCAGCTTGTGGCACGGGGAATGACGAAGGTTTATGAACGTCTTGATCGACCACTCGTAGAAGTTCTTGCAAGAATGGAGGAACGCGGGATTCTGGTCGATAGGCAGATTTTATTGCGTCTTTCAGGAGAATTAGCGCAGGCTGTTTTTATTCTAGAAGAAGAAATTTATCAGCTGGCTGGTGAAAAATTTAATCTTGCTTCGCCAAAGCAGTTAGGAGATATCCTTTTTGGCAAAATGAGTTTGCCTGGAGGTACGAAAACTAAGAGTGGACAGTGGTCAACTTCTGCACAAACCTTAGAGGAATTAGCTGCTGAAGGTCATATTTTGCCGCGTAAAATTATTGATTGGCGCCAGCTGGCAAAACTGAAATCTACCTATGCAGATGCTTTGCCTTCTTATATTTTATCAAAAACAGGACGTATTCATACGAATTATTCTTTGGCGATAACATCAACAGGGCGGTTATCATCATCAGAGCCAAATTTGCAAAATATTCCAGTGCGGACTACTGAAGGACGTAAAATCCGAACAGCTTTTATTGCTCCAAAAGGACATATGCTACTATCAGCGGATTATAGCCAGATTGAATTGCGTATTCTTGCGCATATTGCCGATATCACAGCATTAAAAGAAGCTTTTGCCCAAGGTCAGGATATTCACGCTATCACAGCATCGCAAATGTTTGGAGTTGCGATAGAAGGGATGAATTCAGATATACGACGACGTGCGAAAGCGATAAATTTTGGTATTATTTATGGTATTTCAGCTTTTGGATTAGCTAATCAATTGGGTCTTTCACGGCAAGAAGCGAGTCATTATATTCAACTTTATTTTGAAAGATTTCCAGGAATTAAAGATTATATGGAAATGACTAAAAATTTTGCATGCCGAAATGGTTATGTAGAGACAATTTTTGGACGTCGTATCCATTATCCAGAAATAAAAGCAGCTAATCCACAAGTTCGTTCCTTTAATGAGCGGGCTGCTATCAATGCACCGATTCAAGGATCGGCAGCAGATATTATTCGTCGTGCAATGATTCAAATGGAAGATGCTTTGGAAAAAGAAAAGCTGTCAGCAAAAATGTTGCTACAAGTGCATGATGAACTGATTTTTGAAGTACCAGAAGATGAGAGTGAAAGAACTATGGCTCTTGTTAAAAAGGTTATGGAAAATGCTACAATGCCAGTTCTTTCGTTGTCTGTTCCGCTTGAAGTAAAAGTAATGGCCGCTCAAAATTGGGAGGAAGCACATTAGTTTTTTTCACGTGTTTTTTTAAGAGTATCCATTGCACGTGCAAGGTCAAGATAAGCTTTGATAGGTAAATGATCTGAAGCAATGCGTGCGAGCGGTGAATGATGATTTTCAATAGTTGTTATCAATTGATGGGGAAAAGCAAGAATTCTATCAAGAGCTAGAAAAGGGAAACGAGAGGGAAAGCTTGGCACAGTTCCAAGTGTGCTATCAAAATAGGGAGAAAAATGGTTTAAAGATGAGCCTTTCCCTATCCGCCATTCATTAAAATCGCCAATAAGCAATGTAGGCATAAGGGAACGTTTTTGCACAAGTGAAAGAAGCATTTTTGTTTGCTGATTACGAGAATGGCGTAATAAGCCAAAATGAGCGGCAATAACACGAATAGGTCCTGCTTCCATTTCCAACTCTACAATTATAGCGCCACGTGGTTCAATACCAGGAAGAGTGATTTGTAAAGTATCACGTATATGTCCTTTTCGCAAAAAAAGAGCGTTACCATGCCAGCCATGACCATGAGGTGACATGGTTTTTAAAGGTACTGGAATCAGACCTGTTTCAGCTTTTAACAGTTGAAGATCAATTAAACCAATGCGCTTACCAAAACGTTTGTCTGCTTCTTGAAGAGCGAGAATATCAACTTGTAATTCGGTAATCACACGTACAATCCGGGTAGGATTAAAAATTTTATCAATGCCTACGCATTTATGGACATTATAGGAAGCGACGGTAAGATCATACTGACCGTTCCGGTTTATTATGTTTGACCAATGATGAGGGCGGTTGCGAATGGCGTTTAAAAAAGGGCTATCGAGCTTTTGCTGAATCAAGGCAGTGAATCGGGGAAATTTTTTCTTGTAAGGCTTCTTTATCATTTTGTGAAAAGGATGTGCCAAAGAGGGTGAAGGGTAGACGTTTGACTAAAAACTAAAAAACCTTGTTTCTTTTGAGAAACAAGGTTTTTAAATTGAGCGTGATTATTACAATCAATCACGGTTTGAGCCGAGAAATTGCAGCAAGAAGACAAACATATTGATGAAGTCAAGATAAAGATTTAATGCACCCATAATAATTTTACGACCTTGGGTGTCATTTCCATCTCCTTCATAATACATCAATTTAATGTTTTGTGTATCGTAAGCTGTTAAACCAGCAAAGATAAAAACACCAATTACGGAGATAGCAAATTGCAAAGCACTCGATGCAAGAAAAATATTAACAATCATGGAAAGCATTAAGCCAACCAAACCGATAAAAAAGAATGAGCCCATCGCTGTGAGATCGCGCTTTGTTGTATATCCATAAAGCGAAAGAGCACCAAAAGCTGCAGCGGTAATAACAAATGTTTGTACAATACTTTCTGTTGTATAACGCAAAATGATAGAGGACAGTGAAAGCCCAACGAGGGCAGCATAACCAAAAAAGAGACTCCGGGCAACACTTGTACTCAACGTATTAATTTTGAAACTAAGGAATAATACCGCCACAAGTGGTGCAAACATAACAATGTAAGAGAATGGCGATGTGTAAAATGTTACTCCAAATGAAGTTAAGTAGACACTGCTATTGATTTGTGCGGCTGCCTGACTCATCTCCGTTGTTGTTGCTAATGATGCAATTGCATAAGCGGTAGCAGCTGTAACAAGCAAACCAATGGCCATCGTGTTGTAGACACCCACCATATAGCTACGCAATCCTTGATCAATTGAAGCATCGGCATGAGAAATAGGTGCCGAACGTAAATTTTTGAAATCAGCCATAATATAAAGTCCTTTAGCATATGTTCCGTCAGGTATTGGGGTTAGAAAGGATCGGTACCCTTACAACAATAGTCCTGTATAAGCTTTGACCTGGCATATACAAACACCCCTGGTACCGCTGGCAGAATTCCAGCTTACCTCTTCTTATTATGGAGATTTATTTCAAAATTACAAGAGACTTTTATTAGGAGAAAAGCTTACAAATTGGTAACAAAAGGGCTCATTTTGATCAAAAATGCTAAGTTATTTTGTAATATTTGTGTGAGGTAAAAAGCTAGAATGCAAGAGTTTCTGTATCTCTAACGAATAAGCTAAGTTTTGCATACCTTATTTTTTAAGCCATGGAATAATTAAAGCTTAAGGCAACAATCCTAATACAAAGAAGAAGCTTTTTACCGAATCATGAGGAGATAAATTTGAAGTGGTTTGGTTTACTGAAGAGGCCTTCGATCAGGTAACATTCTTTAGTAATGATATCCGTCATTGTTCTGAATTGTTTTTTTGAGTAGGGCGGAAGAACAAAAATACAGTTTTGCTTCTTTTCTCCCATTTTTTTCTTTATGCATTTGAACATAACCTTTATCAGCAATAATTTTCGTATTTTCATTCCCTTTAGCAAACTAAGGTGCCAGAAGTGTATTTCAGTCTCCTGTCTTTAAGAAGAAAACGTAAAGCTTGACTGACTTCTTCGCAATGCTTTTCTCTCATTCTGATTTTATCTCTATAGCTTGTAAGCATAGGGATGAGTCTGGGCAAAGGTGACATCCATTCTCACAGTCCTCAGTTCTTGGCAAGCTCTTCTAAAACCTGATGTGAGATCCCTTTCTGATCCAGGTAACATTTATCGATGTTGGGTTTACTTACCTGAAGGTAAGAAGAAGTTTTCACCCTTGAACTCTCATTTCAAAATAAAATGAGCACCTTTAACAAAAAAACAAGTAAAGTTTTCTGTCCTCAAATGTACTCGAGAAACTTAACCTTAATAAAGGACAAGTCCGTTGCCGATTCTTGGCTACTGATGTCATACTTTTCCCTGGTAACACGTCTATTTTTAACAAAGCAGTTGTTAAACTGTAAGCCTTGCTTAATATTCTGAAGGAGGACATGTAAAAATAAGAAAAAACAGAGTCTTTCTAATCAAGTTATTAAGAAAGATGGAAAGAGATAAATTCTAAAACAAAGAGTTAAAAATACGCGCGCTTAATAAATATGTTGATACGAAACCCAAATATTTATCTAGAAAATGTACGTTTGGAATGACGTTTTTCTTTAATCCAGATACGCAATTCTTCAGTAACGATAGCAATAACACCAAGTGTGATAAAAGTATCTGCAAGATTGAAAACAGCAAAATAAAAGATATCATCAATATAAAAGAGTATATAATCAATGACATAATAGAAACAAATACGGTCAATAAGATTGCCGATTGCACCACCAATGATAAGGGTAAGACCGAAGCGTGATAAAAATTTGTTATATTCAGTGTTTTTCCATAACCATAAAAGAAAAATAAGAATAATGAGTGTGAGGGCAATAAGTCCCCAATGAGAAAAAGAAGAAAAAAACGAAAATGCAATACCAGAATTACGTACATGGTAGAGAGAAAGAAAAGGAAGAAGCGGGATCTCTGTTCCGAGGAGCATATTGTGCATAATCCAGTATTTAACTGTTTGATCAATCCCTACTGTAAGGATTAAACCAAGAAGAAAAAAGGAGAATGACTTGCGTGTCATATTGCAGCCTCGCGTACTTCCAGTGTTATAAATAAGAACGGCGAATTTCATAAAGCATGATAGCGGTTGCTACCGCCAGATTAAGCGAATCAGCGCGTCCACTTTGCGGAATACGAGCGAGTTGATCGCAACGATTCGCAAGAGTATCTGGTAAACCTTGTTTTTCATTTCCCATTAAAAGTATAACGGGACCATTTTTGAAATCAATTTTACGATAATCAATAGATCCTTTGAGATGCGTGCCAACGACC
Organism: Bartonella quintana; assembly: GCF_009936175.1. Lineage (NCBI taxonomy): Bacteria > Pseudomonadati > Pseudomonadota > Alphaproteobacteria > Hyphomicrobiales > Bartonellaceae > Bartonella > Bartonella quintana. The sequence continues at coordinate 10,587 of NZ_AP019773.1, forward strand.
ATGCCTTTAAAGTGTGCAGACCAGTTTAAAAAGGCGCTTTCATCAAAACGATAAAGTGGTATTGAAAAAATTGATCCCATTGTTGCACGTACTGTTTCAAGTGAGAAAGGATCTGTTGTCTCGCCAATCAAAATGACACCTTTAGCCCCTACAGCATCAACAGTGCGGATAATGGTACCAAGATTTCCGGGATCGCGCACTCGATCAAGCGCAACATATACATCTTCGTTGCGTCTTTTGATCATTTCAAGTGGTTGCCATTGTTGTTTAAAGATACCAATAGCTGTTTGTGGATTATCACGGCGGGTGATAGATTCCATGACTTTTTTTGAGGCTTTAATGACAAGACCACCATTGGCTATTGTGTGTGCAGCAATGTTTTCAATGGCAGTGTCACCAATTTTGCTTTTGGAGAAGATAAGTGTTTGTATTGTCCATTCAAGATTTAAAGCATCAATCACCAATTTAAGTCCTTCTGCCATGAAAAGGCCTTCTCGATTACGATTTTTCTTTTGGCTAAGAGCCTTAAGATCTTTGATGATAGGATTGCTAAGAGAGGTAATTTCTTTAACCTTACCGATTTTGGGGATACACATGTTCAAGCAATCCAACGGCTAAAAAGAGAAGTGGAAAGAGTACATCCGGTGGTTTCTTCACACAAAATCAATTCTCCTGATTCGACCCTACCACCAAGATTTATAAATTCATCGTGCAAAGCATGCAGTGTATAGAAGGAAGCACGAACAGAATGAGCTATAAGTACGATGGCAAGAAGTTTGTTGGAGAAAAGCCTGCAACATTTTGTGATCATTGTTGTTAAGTAATCAGATAGTTGCCAAATCTCGCCATGAATTCCACGTCTATGTGCAGAAACACCAAGAAAAATCATATCATAGGTTTTTTGACAACGCAATTCCCGTTCAACAAATTTTATAGCGTCATCGTAGATCCAGCAAATAGAGCAATCTGATAATCCTACTCTTTCTGGATTGGTTTTTGCCCGAGCAATGGCTTTTTTAGAAGCATCAACATGTGTCACATTTGCACCCGCGCATGCACCAATCAAAAAGGCAATACCTGTGTAGAAAAGAAGATTGAGCAATTTGAGTAGACATGTAGCATTAACAATTTGTTCTTCCATCGAACACAAACAGGCATCTTGCTCAGGAAAAACACCTATGTGATGCAACGAAGTAAAGTGGCTCAGAAAGGACAGTCCATTCCAAGAAAATGTCCATGGTTTACCAGGCAGCTTTTTGGGAAAATACCAACGACAAACACCTTCTTCATCTCGATTTCCTGTGAAAATAGCACCAACATTAGCCCAATGTTTCTGTGATAAAGCTGATTTCCATAGCGCTTGACGTTCTGACCAAATAATGCAGTAAGCTCCATAACATTCCAATTTTCGCCCATTAGCAGAGTCAATGAGAGGCATAACCTGCACTCACACCTAATTTCTAAAATTAAGAGGCAACTTTTCCTGCGGATATAGACTGCTGTAGTGTGTTTGAAAGCATTGGGCAAGCATATCCAGTTTCACGATCCAGGTATTTTAAAGAATTTACGTTAAAAGGGCTCTTAAATTTCTATAATAATGCAAAGATCTGAAGTCGATTAAAACATTTATAGTGAAAAAATGAGAGCTTACTTTGTAATGATGTGTTGAACACAAAGAGGAAAAAATTTCACAAAAGGACCATCATATCAGCGATCGACATTTTTATTTCTCAGGCTCTGCTTTGCTTTCTCTAAGGGCTTTTTTGCATTTATGGCATGCAAACCAATTGATTATACTACTTAATAAAACGCCGAGAGCGAAAAAAATAAAGAGCCATATAAAAAGAGGAGCTTGATAAGTAAAATTGTCAGAGCTGATTCGAAAAGGATCAAACGTCAATGTAACCATTTGACGGTTAGCTACGATAAAGGCAATCAACAGAGTTGTGATAGGCACCAAAATAATTGTTAAAATGATGCGTTTGGTTGTCATAAATTTACTCATTGATTGAGCCGATCACGCAAATCTTTACCAGTTTTGAAAAAAGGAATCCATTTTTCTTCAACCATAACGGTTTCACCTGTTCGTGGATTGCGACCATTACGGGCTGAGCGGCTTTTGACAGAAAAAGCTCCAAAACCGCGAAGTTCAACACGATTGCCATTGGCAAGTGCTGTTGAAATTTCTTCAAAAATAGCGTTCACAATATTTTCCACATCACGTTGAAAAAGATGCGGGTTATGACGGGCGATAATTTGCACAAGCTCTGATTTAACCAAAATAACCTCTCTTTCAGACAAAAAAGATTTTTTTACAATTGTACACTTTATGCATGCATATTACATATATAAATGGATGGAAGTAAAATAAAACCAAGAAAAAACAAATTGCAAGAAACAAAATTTGAAAATACATCTTATGAAGGACTATCAAGTCGAAAAACACGGAATATTTGAGAGATTAGGATAGTATGTCCGTACACAATCATTCTGAAATCTTTTCAACAAAATTACCTTTTTGTAAGAAATCATCTTTTAGAGATGTTTTTAAAAAAGCATCTCGCCATTCGTATCGCATTGGCATATTAAAGTTTTTTTTACCTCTCTGTGCATTGGCTACAGCGCTGGTTTTTTGCTGGTTTACATTTTTCTTTTTTCCTGCTTCTTGTGACCCTGTGATTTTGAATGATGAAGAGAATGGGGCAATGGCAATGAAATTGACGATGCTCAATCCAAAATTAGAGGGTTATACGCGTTCTCAAGAGCCTTATTGGCTCAAAGCAGAAAAGGCATTTCAAGATCGTACACGTTCTGGAGTGGTTGGGCTACAAAACATTACAGCTGAGACGTTTGTAGGCAAACAAGGACGCGTTTTTATTGATGCGCAAGGGGGAATTTACGATAATATTAATGGTTGTTTGCAATTGAATAAGCCATTCACAATTACAACAAGTGATGGAATGATTGCACAATTTATGACAGCAGATATTAGTTTATCTGAGGGGCAATTAAGCACAGATCAACGTGTAAATATTCAACGTGCAGGTTTGCATCTTGCAGCGAATGGTTTGCAAATTCGAAAAAAAGGACAAAACATATATTTTTATGGTGGGGTTCATTTAGTGCTTGACAAGCAATGAGAGAGTATCAATACGAATCTTGAGCGATCTTTATGAAACAGAAGTATGTGTATGTGCAAACAAAAGAATTGCGAGTGATGAAATGAAGCCGGGGGGATCATACAGAAAGTGGATGGGTATGATTTTTGCTTTGAACGTAGGAATATTAGGGTTTGGAGAAGATGTCGGATATGCTGAAGTAGCCTGTTTTGGAATTCATCTCTTAAACGACAAGGAACCGGTAGAACTTTATGCAGATTCTTTGGAAATACGTGATAAAGAGGGGATAGCACTCTTTAATGGCGATGTTTCAGTGGTTCAAGGTGAATGTCTTCTGCGAACGGCAAAGTTAGTTGTTTATTACGATAAGACGCAGAAAGTAGCTGATAAGGATCGAGTCGACACGAAGGCAGAATCACATGCCAGGTTTGGTTCAACAGGTATTAAAAAAATGGAAGCTTTAGGAAAGGTTTATATAAAAATCGCCACGCAAATTGCTACAGGTGATAAAGGCGTTTTTGATGGAGAATCAAAAATGATGAGCTTGACAGGGCGTAATGTGGTATTGACCGATGGTGATAATGTAGCAACAGGATGCAAGCTGACAGCAGATATGGAAAGCGGAAAGGCTTTTCTAGAAGGTTGTGAGACGTTTGAGAAAAAGGGTCGCGTTTCCATTATTTTTAAACAAAGTCAAAAGAATGGTCATTAAGATTTTATGTTTGGAATCAAAAGAGAAAAACGGACAGACAAACATGATCTTACAAGTAAAGCTTTAAGAAAACACTTAAAGGGGACCTTAGTTGCCAGTCATTTAGTTAAAGTTTACCGTGGAAGGCAGGTTATTAATGATGTTTCTTTCGGCATTCGTACCGGAGAGGCGATTGGTATTTTAGGTCCCAATGGTGCGGGAAAAACGACTTGTTTTTATATGGTTACGGGACTCATTAAATCGGATGGGGGGAAGATTAAAATTGATGGATTTGATATCACCCATCTGCCAATGTATCGGCGTGCTCGTTTAGGTATTGGGTACCTTCCGCAGGAGGCATCGATTTTTCGCGGCCTTTCAGTAGAAAATAACATTAAAGCTGTTTTGGAGGTAGTCGAAAAAGATCGCTTTAAACGACATGAAGAGTTGAATGCCCTTTTACATGAATTTAAAATTAACCACTTACGCAAGATGCCCGCTCTTTCTTTATCAGGGGGAGAGCGTCGGCGTCTTGAAATTGCGCGCGCTTTAGCTTCTCGACCCAATTTTATATTACTTGACGAACCATTTGCGGGAATTGATCCTATTGCCATTTTTGATATTCAGCAGCTTATTCGTTATTTAACCCAACGTGGGATTGGTGTTTTGATAACTGATCATAATGTGCGTGAGACATTGGAACTTGTCGACCGCGCTTATATCATTCATGCAGGGAAAGTGTTAGTTCACGGTTGCCCTAACGATATTATAAACAACACTGATGTACGCAGAATTTATTTGGGAAATCAATTTTCTCTCTAATTTTACAGTTTCTATGAGTCCTTGCTTAAACTTAAACGGATTAATATGGTAAAGATAAGTTCCATCTCCATATATTCGGTAATCCAACGTATTTCACAGGATTGAATGAGAATTTATTTTTGATCTACTTTTCTTTCACATAAAGTAAGAATAATTATTACTTTATGTGAAAGAAACTATAATGATCTCATTAAGAGCTTCAAATAATGAGGAGATGCAGTTGTTTGAGAGCAAAAGGGAAATAAGTGTTTTTTATCTGAGTTACACAATAAAACCTTCGATAGCGATTGTGTTTATCGCGTTATTGCTGAGAAGCTCTTTAATTTGTGCCAAAAATTCTTGTATAAATGTCGTCTTAAACTGAATTTTTGCTAAATAAATAAAAAAATCTCATCAAAATCGGATAATCTCATTATTGGTTTAATCTGCTTTTAATTGCACCATGCGAAAGATATCGCTAGATTAACCTTATAATGAATGCTAAACGAGACTAGAAATAAATATGCGTGTTGTTGGAAAGTATATTAATAATACTTTTTGTTGTCGAATTAAATAACGTATTGATTATTTCGGATATTTTTATGGTGGCACTATGGGGTATATATATTACAGTTGTCAAATAGGGTTTGTAGTATTTTGTTGGTTTGCATTGCGTATTTAGAAATGGTGCACGGCTTGTGGATATCAAGCCAGATTTGCAAGTGTTTTTAAAGTATTTTGTGAACGCATTAAATCTGTTTAGATTGTTGTAGTTAGGAGTGCTCAAGCACACAGTATCGTCAAAGTAAAGTGTCATTTATCTCGATATTTTTATCATCTTATGGGAGCCGGTTCTTAAAAGGAAGAGGAAGATCTTATACCTAAATTGTATGTCAACTCTTATAATTAAAAAATCGAAAATTTTTAAACGGTAGCCTTTGCTCGTATCCTAGAGAGATTAATATTTTATGGACAACACCATTTCTTTGTTTTCTTATGCTGTTAATGAGAGGCTGAATACCTATTTATTGTTGTGCCGATAGTGAATTATGAGATGAATTGAACCATCACCCGTTATAAATTGAAAAATAAATACACATGCGATGATGCAAGAAAGTGACAGAACTTTAAAAATCCATACCGTTGATTAGTTTGTGGATGAGTATTTGAGCGTGCAAAAGGAAAATTAAAATATGAATTTGAGTGAGTTAATTGCACCAGAAGCTATTATTCCAGCTCTTAAAGCGAATTCGAAGAAACAAGTTCTGCAAATTTTAGCCGAAAAAGCTGCTGAATTGACAGGTCTTAATGAGCGTGTGGTTTTTGATATCGTTTTGCAACGTGAAAAACTAGGTTCAACGGGGTTGGGTGGTGGTATTGCGATTCCTCATGGTAAATTGCCTGATATTAATCGAATCATTGGTATATTTGCGCGCCTTGAAAATGCAGTTGATTTTGAAGCTCTTGATGACGAACCTATAGATCTTGTTTTTCTTCTTTTAGCACCTGAGAACGCTGGTGCTGACCATTTAAAAGCTTTGTCACAGATCGCGCGTGTTTTGCGCCATTCTGATGTTGTTCAAAAATTGCGCAATACCCATGATGCCAATGCTCTTTATGCTTTATTGATTCAGAATTCAGCATCAAACGCAGCTTAAAAGTCCGGTGTTAAATATACATATTGCGGAGCATGTACCACCGAGCAGGTTAGAAAGTGATATAAGCTGTGCTTAACAGAGCTGAAAACGCTAATTGCGTCAGGGGATTTTTGAAGAAATCATTTCCAAAGGAATCTCTTGAAGAAAAGGGGGGGCAGGAGCGAGCACTGGATTTTGTTGTTTTTTTATTGTCATGCTCTTCAGCTACTTTTGGAGTCTTCATCCGTGAATTAAAGTTTTTCGTAAGTCAAAATGGTTTGAGTATGTTTTGATGATATTGGTACTTAAAGTTTCGAGGGTTAAGGGGAATCATTTTCTTTTTGTAAAAGGGTGAGAGAGGTCAACTATTTAAGGACAGGTTTAGTTTAAATATCAGCTGCTGCAGAAATCCAAGATGGAAAAAAACAGTTTTATATGGTAGAGGGTAGGAGAATGAAGATTGTAAATTTTTAGTTGAGCAAAGACTTTTTTGTACGTGTAAAACTCATTCAATTTTGATTTAATCGATGGAGAAGTTGTTTAAAGAACTATGGGGTAGAAGTACAAGACACTGTTGTAGAAAAAATGGTCCTATGTTTTTATTTATAAATGACTTCAAAATAGGATGGTAATGTTTACCCAATGAATGACTCAGAAGTTTTTGGTGGAAAAAAGTGAATATTCTTTTATCCATTGAGACGGTATCATTAAACCAGTTTAGATTATTGGTATCGTTTCAGAAATTGGTAATTTAAGATGAAAGGCATATGGCAAGAATAAAGGGTCTTAAAGTAGGCAAAGAATGCGGTGGTTAGGCAGGTGTTACACGCTCTGTGTTCTATGGGAAACATGCTGATAATATTGGATAGTTTCTTGCAAAAGGACTTTAAGACCATGAATAAGCTGTACCGAGACAATATTGAATAAAGAACATGGATACACTAAATTGGAGAAAGAAAAGAATATTTTGCGATTTTTACTGATGCAAATGCGTTGAATGTGTTAAATTTATAGGGAATATTCGAAAAGCTGTGAAATTTGGAGTGTTTTTATAGTATGTGTTTCCAAGATTTTGCAACAAGTTATTTGCGGTAAAATAGCATAGTTTGTTTCTTAAACAGAGTGATGGTATATTCATATTTTTTAAAATTCCATTGCTTAAAACAGTAGATTTTTATACAAAAAATGAAATTGATGAAATAAAATCAAAATGTTGTTTTTTAAAAATCTGGTTATTGAATAAAAACTTCATGTTTTAGTAATAACTAAGAGATCGCAATTAGATGTAAGAATCTGTTCTAATTGGTGCGAAAATGTTTCGTTTTTGAGGTGGTTGGAATAACAAAACTAAGGTATTGATGAGCTTTTGTTGAGTTTTTCCAATGAAGAGAATCTTATTAAAGACTAAAGAAGTGAGCTAAATGAAGATGTTTGAAAAAACTGTTATTGCTGTATCTGTAATGGTTCTAGTTACTGCAGGAGCAGCATGTGCACAAGCGCCAAGCCGTTTGGATCAATTTGAGGCGTGGGGAGCCTATTCTTATAAATCGCAAAAAAATACAATTTGTTATGTGTTGTCGGTACCTTTAGAGGCACTTCCAACGACAGTTAATCATGGCGATAATTTCTTTTTAGTTACTAAGCGTTCTAATTCACCTCTTTCGTTTGAACCACAATTCATGGCTGGTTATCCATTTAAAGAGGGATCAAGAGTTACTGTGACTATTGGAAATAAAGATTTTGATTTTTTCACGAAGGATTCGTCAGCTTGGTTAGCATCATCCGCATTAGAAAAGCAGCTTGTTTCTGCTATGCGTGCTGGAGCAAATATGACAGTGAATGCACTCTCAAAACGGGGAACTCAGACTACCTATACTTTTTCCTTAAAAGGGGTGTCTGCTGCATTAAATGTGGCACAAAAATGCCGTTAAAGTCTTTGTAACTCTAAAGTAGCGAGCGATATAAATTGGAAAACAATGGCTGTTTCATATGACTTTAGACCGATTAGTGTATGTCGAGCACGAGAATCAAATAATGTTGTCGTGAAGAAGAGATCTAAGCGCTCTTTAATTGGCTTATCGCAGAATGAAATGGCGGAAGCTTTAAAGGCAATCGGTGTACCAGAACAACAAACGCGTATGCGTGTACGTCAGCTCTGGCATTGGCTTTATGTGCGTGGCGTTTCAAATTTTGATGAAATTCTGAACATTTCTAAGCCAATACGAGAAATGCTTAAAAACCATTTTTCCATTGCGCGTCCGGAAATTGTTGGAGAACAAATATCAAAAGATGGTACGCGTAAATGGTTGTTGCGTTTTCCAGCACGTGAAGACGGAAGGCCTGTTGAGGTTGAAACGGTCTATATTCCTGAAGAAGGGCGTGGTACTTTGTGTCTTTCATCTCAAGTAGGGTGTACGCTAACTTGTTCTTTTTGTTATACGGGAACACAAGTGCTTGTTCGCAATCTGACAGCGGAAGAAATTTTGGCACAATTATTGGTTGCCCGTGATTGTTTAGGTGATTTCCCTAATAGGACTACCCCTGATGGAGCAATTGTTCCAGTTGAGGGACGCAAAATTACCAATATCGTTATGATGGGGATGGGGGAACCACTTTATAATTTTGAAGGAGTCAAAAAAGCTTTATTAATCGCTTCTGATGGAGATGGCCTCTCTTTGTCAAAACGTCGAATTACTCTTTCAACCAGTGGAGTGGTTCCTGAAATTGTGCGAGCGGGGGAGGAAATTGGGGTTATGTTGGCGGTTTCACTGCATGCAGTGCATGATACGCTGCGAGACATGCTTGTTCCAATCAATAAAAAATACCCGCTTGCTCTTTTAATTGATGCTTGCCGTAATTATCCTGGCCTTTCTAATGCCAAGCGAATTACATTTGAATATGTTATGCTGAAAGGTATAAATGATGGTTTGGATGATGCTAAGCGATTGATTCAATTACTGAAAGGTATTCCTTCTAAGATCAACTTAATTCCTTTTAATCCATGGCCGGGAAGTAATTATCAATGTTCTGATTGGGAACAAATCGAGCGTTTTGCGGATGTGGTTAATCAAGCAGGCTATGCTTCACCGATTCGGATACCGCGTGGACGTGACATTCTAGCTGCATGTGGTCAGCTTAAATCTGCTTCAGAACGTTTACGAAAATCTGAACGTTTGCAAATTGAATATGCGGTTGGCAACAAATAACTTTAATCTTTGGGTAATCAAGAGACGTAAAACAAAACTCGTAAAATGCTAGTCATAAACCAATCAAGAAAGCGAATATAAAAAGGATTTTGCTTAAGGTGTTGCGCGAATTTATGCGCCATAAAAACCATAGAAATTGTAATTGGCAGAGAAATGGGGATATAAGAAGGCCTAAAATAATCAATTTTTGTGTGGCCATGGGTAATAAATTGTGACAAGAAAGTTACGTTGAAGAGAATAATTTTAGGATTTAAGAGATTAATTCCAATACCGATAAAGTCAATTATATCTAAGACTGTGGCGCTTTTGAGATGTTTATTTGAGAGAAAATGCCAAGTGTTTACCGCAATGCTTGCAAGGAAAGCTATAAAAGATAAAAAGCTCCCACAATTTTAATGAGAAAAAAAGCACGTGGCAAAGCAAAAATAAACGCTGATAAACCAAGAGCTACAGTAGTAACCTGAATAGCAAAACCCATTGCACTCCCGAAAGTACATATAACCCCGGCTTTTTTGCTTTGTGCAATCGTACACCCTACTGACAACATGATATCATGTTCCGGAATGAGCGCTAGGAATCAGCGATGCTAAAGCAAATTGTACAACAATAGACCGCTCAGGTAAAAATGACACGTAAATCTCCTTTTATTTGTAAGCGGTGTTCACCATCATATTTATTTTAATGTTGTTTAAAGAGAATTTATTCTTATGAAGATCCAGTATTACTGCTCCTGAATATGTGCATATGTATACCCTTTCACCGGAAGCTGCTCTAGATCAAGCAACTGTAATCACTATTGGCTTTTTTAAAAAGGCGATGTCATATCGATTAATGGAAAGAATTTATTTCCTGCGAATTTACTTTCTGAAATAAATAGTTATGGGTGTGACAACGGTATCGACCGATTAGATTAGTAAACTTTGTTGGTATGAAATCGTGTGGCATTTATGAGACACCAGGAGGAACTATTCTTTTAACTGCTTATCGGGCGATAGAATCTTTGACATTGAATTGTGGTGCGGTGCATTTAAAAAATGAATTAATGGCCGCGTTATGCTGGACTCGTTTACGGCTTTTGGTTTTCACCTGAGCACGAAATATTGCAGGTTGCTATTAATTTATCCCAGGAAAATGTTGAAGGCGAAGTTGTATTAAAGCTTTATAAGGGTAATGTGATTGTTGAAGAACACCAAAGCAAAAAGTCGCTTTATTCCAGTAAATTGGTAACTTTTGAGGATGATGAATGTGTTTATGATCAAAAGACTCTGCCGGCTTTATTAAATTGAATGCCCTACGTTTACATACATTGGCAGCGCGTTCGTCAGAATTGTAAATAAACGATCTTCTAAACCACCTTTACAGTAGAATAAAAAGGGTGTTTTTACATAAAACGTTTAATTTTGACATTTTTCTAATTTGTTTTTGTAAATAGGTTATTTGTCCGATTTTTAGTTCCATACTGGAGGATTTTTTTCTTGTTGACTAAGTGTAATACGAAAATCCTAGTAGAGTAATAACAACTAAAGCACCAATAATCAAAATGAGTAAACTACGACTCATGATACTTATACTTCATCAATATGAAGATAAAAAGAGAATATAACGAAAAGAATAGAACAGAGATTGGTCATAAAAAGGTCGTTATAAGAAATTTTTAGCAGCTTTCACTTGCTATTATTGACGAATAAATGCAAGAACCATACACCATATCGTTAAAGAGTTTAATTTTTAGGATAAAGATAATGATGTGTGATTCGTATGATGCCCTTAGCCTTACGTCTGAATTAAGCGATGCAGCTGCTCAATCGAAAGCTTGGCCTTTTGAAGAAGCACGCAAAATTATAAAACGGTATGAAAAAACGGGTTATCCAGAAAGTATCATATTTGAAACTGGTTATGGTCCCTCTGGTTTACCGCATATTGGGACCTTTGGGGAAGTTGCTCGTACGACTATGGTGCGTCATGCATTTCATATTCTCACTGAGAATAAAGTTAAGACAAAACTTATTTGTTTTTCTGATGATATGGATGGTCTGCGTAAAATTCCCGATAATGTGCCTGACCGCGAAAAAATGGCAAGCTATCTTGATCAATCGCTCAGCCGTGTACCCAACCCTTTTGGGGATACTTATCCCTCCTTTGGAGCAGCAAATAATGCACGTTTGTGCGCTTTTCTTGACCGTTTTGGTTTTGATTATGAATTTGCGAGTGCCACAGATTATTACAATTCCGGTCGTTTTGATGAAACACTTTTAAAAATACTTGCCTGTTATGACAAAATAATGGCAATTGTTCTACCAACATTAGGTGAGAAACGGCAGGCTACCTATTCACTTTTTTTACCTATTTCTCCTTTTTCTGGAAAGGTATTACAGGTGCCGATGATTGCCCGGAATGTTGAGAAAGGTACTGTCACCTATATTGAGCCTGAAACAGGCGAAACCATTGAGACGGAGATTACAGGGGGAAGAGTCAAGTGCCAGTGGAAAGTTGATTGGGCAATGCGCTGGGCAGCACTTGGTGTTGATTATGAAATGGCAGGAAAAGATCTTATCGATTCTACAAATCTTTCTTCTAAAATTTGCAAAGTGCTTGGTGGAAAGCCACCAGAAGGATTTAATTATGAGCTTTTTTTGGATGATAAGGGGCAGAAAATTTCCAAATCCAAGGGGAATGGCTTAACCATTGATGAATGGCTCACTTATGCACCAACGGAAAGCTTAGGGCTTTATATGTTTTTAAAGCCAAAAACAGCAAAACGGCTTTGTTTTGATGTAATTCCAAAAGCCGTTGATGAGTATTATGCGCATCTTTCTGCTTATGGTCGCCAAAAATGGCAAGAGCAGCTTAATAATCCTGTATGGCATATTCACAATGGTTGCCCTCCTCAGGTTGATTTACCTGTATCCTTTGCTATGCTTTTAAATTTAGTAAGTGCTTCAAATGCCGAGAACAAAGAAGTTCTTTGGGGTTTTATTTCTCGCCACGCTAAAGGAGCAAATGCACAAAATTATCCAGCACTTGATCAGTTGGTGCAATTTGCCATTAAATATTTTGATGTTTTTGTTAAACCAAACAAAAAATTCAGAATTCCTGATAAGAGTGAGCGCGCAACATTAGCACAAATTGATATAAAATTGGCTAATTTGCCTGAAACTGCTGATGGAGACACGTTTCAAAATGCACTTCTTGATGTTGCACGTTTAACGGAACGCTATCAAGATCATAACAAAAAGAGTCCTGAAGGGGGACCGGGTGTTTCAAATGTCTTTTTTCAAATGCTCTATGAAGTTCTTTTAGGACAGGAACGAGGACCGCGATTGGGATCATTTATTGCACTGTATGGAGTTAATGAAGTGCGTGCACTTATTGCGGAAGCACTTGCGCGACCTATGGGGGAATAATGGAAAAGCGAGAGCAAGCAGTAAAGCGGCGTCGCACATTTGCGATCATCGCGCATCCTGATGCTGGGAAAACAACATTGACAGAAAAACTTTTGTTGTTTGGTGGTGCTATTCAGCTTGCCGGTGAAGTGAAGGCGAAAAAAGACCGTATTCAAACGCGTTCTGATTGGATGCGTATTGAACGCGACCGTGGTATTTCCGTGGTAACATCGGTGATGACATTTGAATATGAAAATCATATTTTTAATCTGTTAGATACTCCAGGCCATGAGGATTTTGCAGATGATACGTATCGCACTCTTACGGCTGTTGATAGTGCTATCATGGTACTAGATGGTGCACGCGGAATTGAACCTAGGACACTGAAACTTTTTGAAGTGTGTCGGATGCGGGATATTCCTATTGTGACTTTTATCAACAAAATGGATCGTGAGGCACGTGATCCTTTAGAACTTTTAGATGAAATTGAAGAAAAGCTCGCGCTTGATACCGCACCCATCACATGGCCTATCGGCAGAGGTAAAGATTTTGTTGGTACCTTTGATCTTCATCATAATTGTTTTCGTCAACAAGATGATCAGGTAACTCAAGAAATGGTTTCTGGGCCTGATGAGGTTGCAACTTTGCTTCCTGAAGACCAGCGCATGTTTTTTATTGAAGGAGTAAATCTCGCTTGGAGTGCTTGCAAGAATTTTGATCTTCAAGCTTTTCAAGAAGGACATATGACACCGGTTTATTTTGGTTCAGCTTTACGAAATTTTGGTGTTCGTGATTTGATCAATGCGTTGATCGATTTTGGTCCAAGTCCTCGTGATCAGGTGGCAGATCAACGCAATGTAAGAGCCATGGAGTCCCAGATGACGGGGTTTGTGTTTAAAATTCAAGCTAATATGGACCCTAACCATCGTGACCGTATTGCATTTTTTCGAGTGTGTTCCGGGACGCTTGAACGCGGTATGAAGACAAAATTAGTACGCACTGGAAAGTCAATGACACTTTCTATGCCACAATTTTTCTTTGCGCGTTCACGTCAAATTGCCGATCAAGCCTATGCTGGTGATATCGTAGGGATCCCTAATCATGGAACTTTGCGTATTGGGGATACATTGACGGAAGGAGAAAAAATCCTCTTTAAAGGAGTACCCAATTTTGCACCGGAAATTTTACGTCGTGTGTGCTTGGGTGATCCAATGAAAGCGAAAAAGCTTAAAGAAGCTTTACAACAAATGGCTGAAGAAGGTGTGGTGCAATTATTTATCCCCGTTGATGGAACACCAGCTCTTATTGGTGTGATTGGTGCTTTGCAAATTGACGTTTTAGCTGAGCGGCTTAAGGTGGAATATTCTTTACCAGTGAGCTTTGAACCGGTCCGTTTTAGCGTATGTCGTTGGATTTCTACGGAAAGCAAAGACGAATTTCAAAAATTTCTCACCAATCATGAATCTGCTATTGCACACGATTTAGATGGCGATCCAGTTTTTTTAGCAGAAAATCACTTTTCATTGAATTATGAAGCAGAACGGGCGCCGAAAATAAAGTTTACTATCTTTAAAGACTATCAGTCACGCTCTGACTGAAAAGCAGCTTTTGCTACGGTAAAAGCAATGATTCTTTAAGAAAAATCAAAAAAAGGGAGAGGCAAAATTCCTCTCCTTAAAAAAAATCATTATGAGTAGATTTAACGAAGACCATCTTTAATCCATTCAGAAACACGTCCTTTAGAAGCGGCTCCCACCATATTCGATGAGGCTTTTCCATTTTTGAACATCAATAAAGTAGGAATCGAGCGGACTCCGTATTGAGTAGCCAATTCGGGATTTTCATCAATATTTACTTTGGCAATTTTGATCTGGCCTTGCATTTCTGTTGAAATTTCATCCAAAATCGGAGCAATCATTTTGCAAGGACTACACCACTCCGCCCAAAAATCAACCACAACAGGGACGGAAGAAGCAAGAACTTCATTTTCGAAATTGCACTTATCAGTTTTTATACAGGTCATTGATTTATCCTTTACATTTAATTTCTATACATTGGTATCACGGCACGTCATATCAAGTTATAACAAAGATAAATTATAGAAAACTTTAGAGGAAAGGATTTTCTTGGATTATCAAGCAATTTCATCAAGAAGCGCATCAAGCTTTTCAGAAGGAAGTTTAAAAATTTTTGCTTCTTTGGTGTAGATAAGAAGAGCTTGGACGTTTTTGGTGGGATGAATAGCCTGCAGCAATTTTCGATAAAGAGCCATTTGCAACAAATCACGTGGTGCGATAGCTGCTTCGTTTTCAGGAGGAATCCCAGTTTTAAAGTCAGCAAAGATAATTTTATTTTGTGTAATGTAGAGACGGTCAACTTGACCAGAAATTGCTTGTTCTTTTCCACGAATCTTTATAATGCCCATCAAGGAAACTTCAGCACGTGCATCTTCAGAAAAGAGAGGTTTGAGGTATGAATGGTCTAAAATCTGCCAAACATGACGCAGCGCATCTTTTTTTTGAGACTCATCCCAATGAGAGGCTTTGGTATTGAGATAGTGTTGGGCATAATCTCGACGTTTTTGAGGGACGCAATTGGGTAGATATTGCAGCAAGAGGTGAATAAGATTACCATATTCAATGGAAAAAGCTCTGTTGGTGTTTGTTTTCCCTAAAACAGGTGAGATACTGAACTGTTTTAGATTGGGGGCAAGTTCAGTATCAGCTTCAATAGAAAGGCTAGCAACAGAGGGCCTCAACGGTTTTGGTAAGGCTGGTTCTGCTGGAACTTTATGGAAGAAAAAATCCGGTAAAGGTGGGAATGTTTGGCTCTCGACACAGGATACTTCCTGGTTTATTGGGATAGGAGAAGAAGGTGTGATGCAATAGCGCCAAGCTGCGATATCTTCTGCAGGACCTTTTATAGGAATTGCATGCGGTGTGAGAGCTTTTTTTACCAATTGTAGCCATGTACGAGGGAAGGTGCGCTTACCGCTATATCCACAAATAAACAATCGATCTTCAGCACGTGTCATTCCGACATAGAGGAGGCGTTTATATTCTTCTTCTGCACGCTCTTTTAAGCGTGAAAGTGCTTTTTCAGAAAGTTTTGTGTTAAATTGTGCGTTGGGGTGCCAGATAAAATTTTTTTGCTCGCTCAATTGTGTATGGAAGAAAGGAACTTTAAGCAAGTGAGACGCATGTTGAGGATGCCAAATTGGACTACCGGGATCAACGAGAAAAACAACAGCAGCTTCTAGTCCTTTTGCAGCATGAACAGTCATGATACGAACTTCTTCATGGTTTTGATGAAACTCGCGTTTAATTTCTGGTTCGCTTTCACTTAGTGTTTCCAAAAAAGCTTGCAGTCCTGGTAACCCCGTTTTTTGAATAGTGAGCGTATAATCCATAAAAGCATCAAGCACGTCATTTGCTTCAGATCCTAAGCGGGCTAGAATCTTTTGTCGTCCTTTATCAATGTTCAGAATATAGCTATAGAATTCGAAAACCGGTATTTTATCCACGAGGGTGCGATAATGATTTAAATTTTCAAAAGCATCTTTAAAAGATGCATGTGATAGTGCGTGCATACAAAGACTTTGCCAAAGAGAGCCTGTACGATGAGCAGCAAGCTGATACAGTTCATCTTCGGTAAGTGCAAAGAGTGGACTTTTTAAAACACAGGCAAGCGAAAGGTCATCTTGTGGTTGTAAGACAAAACGTGCAAGCGCCATTAAATCACGTACACTGATATGGTTGGTGAGCTGTAAACGGTCAGCACCAGCGACAGGGATATTGTGTAGTTTAAGCGCACGGGAAAGTGCTAAGACAAATTGATCACGTTTACGCACTAAGATCATAATATCGCTAGCCCGCATTAAGCGTCCTTTTGCTGGAAGCATTTCTTCGTTGTGTAACCAATTAGCAATGGTTTCAGCAATTTTTTCTGCCAAACGTACTTCGGGTGTGTCTAGATGATCAACAGTTACATGCCAATCATCAGGAAATTCATTTGTTTCTTTGGAAATGGCATCCCATAAAATAACATCACCTGGGCTATGAACACGAATAGCTTCGTGTACCGTTTTTGTATTTTCTGCTGAAAGCCCTTTGTAATTTTCTGGTGTTTCAAAGACAAGATCAACGCTTTTAAGTACATCGGCTGTAGAGCGAAAAGAATAATTGAGTTGTATTTTTTCAAATTTCTGATTTACCTGCTGCACTTTTTTTTGAATTATTCGACCGTTTGCAGCAAAATTTTCTGGTGCAGCGCCTTGAAAAGAATAGATGGATTGTTTTTCATCCCCAACAGCAAAAAGAGTGCGTATATTTGTACACTGACTGTGACCTGTGAAAAATTCTTGCGCCAAAAGTTGAATAATTTTCCATTGCTCAGAATTGGTATCTTGTGCTTCATCAAGCAAAATATGATCAAGACCACTATCAAGTTTATAGTGCACCCATTGGCTTGCACCTTTACGCTGCAACAAGTGGAGTGTGCGTTCAATAAGGTCATCAAAATCTAAGAAGCCATTGGCTTTTTTTAAATTCGCATAGATTTTAAGATACAGAGTACAAAGCCGAAAAGCAACCATATTGAGTGTGGCGATTTTTAAGCATTGATATTTCTCTAAAAGAACAGAAAGCTTGCTTTGTTTTTCTTTAATCATTTGTTGAATAAAGGGCCAAGTTTCATCTGATTTTGTGCAAGACAAACGCGAAAAATTACGAGGTTCACCTGTCATTCTAAAATAAATATTGGAAATAATTTTGATAATATTTGTTTCATCACAAGTCTCTGCTAGTTGGGAAAATTTCGCAATCATATCTTTGAGGTGTTGATTGCCGTGGGTTTTGCAATGCGTAAGAATATAAAGAGGCAGGCGAGCAGTTTGTTGAATTTTTTCCAGCAGCTGTTGGTTTGTTTCATCAGGCGCTAAATGAAAAAGCGCACGCAATCGTTCTTCTCCATTTTCAGACAGAAGAGAAGACAAAAAATCAGACAGTTCATATTGCTTTTCAGTTGCTTCATACAGCAATTGGTTAAAAGTGTGCTCATTGATAACTTTAAGCAGCTGTTTCAAAGCGGATTGTGTATCGTGATGTGCCAAAAGTTGGCGACGAGATTCTTGTAATAATTTTTTTCGACTGATATCATCAAGCAGTTCAAAATGCCCGGCAATATTGGCTTCTAGCATGAATTGGTGCAAGAGAGATTCGCAAAATGCATGAATAGTTTGGATTTTTAAGCCACCAGGTGTTTCAAGGGCACGTGCAAAGAGTTGACGTGCATAGATTAATTTTTGCGCGTTGATGGGTTTATTTTCAAGCCGCGAAAGGATTGTTTGAAGCTGTGTATCATCAAGTTCATTCCAGCTGGAAAGTGTGCGAAAAATCCGCGATTGCATCACGGCTGCCGCTGCTTTTGTATAAGTAAGGCATAAGATACGTGCTGGAGAGGTACCATTTAAAAGCAAACGGATGACACGTTCACTTAGAACATGGGTTTTTCCAGATCCTGCATTTGCGGAAACCCACACGTTGGTTTTTGGATGTGTTGCTGTTGCTTGTGCATCAAGGGCTGCTTCAGGAATAGAAAAAGGAGTCATGATTGACCTGCTTTATGAAGACTACTTGACCATTCCCATAAGCGTGCCAAATGGTCATAATCACCTTCATATTCTTTTTTTAAAGGGACGGCGTGTGAAAGATAGCCTTGTTGTGGATTTTGATAATATTCTATTAACGCAATAAGATGTTTCCATGCTTTTTCACCAAGATTAATTGCGCTTTGGGTGTCTTTTTTCCCTTTCTTTAAAAGAATTGATTGGGGAGCGATTTCACCTTTTCCATTGAGAGCGATATAAAATAAATTTGTAGGGGTAAGATCTTGAAAATCTGTAAAAGCTCCTTGCATGAACAAAGCTGTTTCCAATGCCAATTGTGGAAATAATAAATCGCGAACTTGTTTTGATGAAGGGGGTGTGCTGGTTTTAAAATCAAAAATTTCAACCATTTTTCCTGGCAAAACATCAATACGATCAGCGCGTCCCGAAAGTGTTACACCCGTTGTACCTATGGGTATTTTTTGAGAAACCACTTCGGCATATCGTTTACGAGGCTCTAAACTTTGTTCCCATTGGATCAAAAATGGAGCAAAGTTTTCAAAATTGTTCCACCAGATTGCTTCAATATCGGCAGGCAAATTAAGTTTATCAAATTCTTTACGCCCGATATTCAGGAGCACATCTAATGCGTTTGCAGTATTTGGATTTTTTACTTGTGTGCAAAAAGCAGCAAGAATAGCGTGATAAAGTGTGCCACGTTCAGCAGCATCCGGGTCATGGATGAGAGCTTTAAGCGGTTTAAGCCGCAAGATTTTTTTTGCGTAAATAGCATAAGGATCATACCGCAACGTTGGTATTTCAGTGACCGAAAAGTGACGGGGACGCATTTTGAGGGGTGGTATAGGGGAAGGACGTGTGGCACAGGCAGTCATATTTGTATTATCAAGCATTTTCGCCCAATGAAGCAATATTTCACCTCGTGTGCGGATTTGTTTCCAAACTTGTTTTCCTATAACCGTTTCTAAGCGCTGTAACCAGCGTGAAGGAAGTGAAGGAACATGATTAACCCGTAGTGCTCGGCTCATAACCACTTTATTCATTCCCATAGCCCACTGAAAATCATGCGCGGAAAGACCAATACGTTTCTCTGGTGGTTCAAGAGTTAACATCATTTTCATTTGCCGCGATAAAAAAGCATCATTGCGGGCTGTAATAGGCCATGATCCTTCATTAAGACCACCGATAACCACGGTATCAACGGTTTGCAAACGTGATTCTAAAGTGCCCCAGATGAACAAGCGCGGATGGCCACCCGGGGAAGGTGTTACGGAGCGGGTTGCTATAAGGGCTGAAAACATAGCAGGCCATTCGCGAAGCTGAAATTTTAATCCTGATTGATCACTTACCAATTCACACAAAAAAGTTGATAAGGCTTGTCCTGCTTCATGTTGATAAAGATTTACGAGAGAATTGTTTTCATCACGCCCAAAATTTTCAAAAACCTCAACAGTTGCTATTGCAACTTCATTGATGGTGCATTCCTTCCGCTGGGTTATGAGAGATGCTAAAGGTTCGACAGCTTTCTTCAAAAGATAACAAAGCAGACGTGCTTCTTCACACTTCTGTTGATCAAGAGTGCTGTTTTCGGAGGTATCATGGGAATATGTTTTTATCCATTTTTCAAGAAATTGGTCACATTCGCAAAGATTAATACGGCCAGTGCTTTTTCGGAGAACAAAGAGTTCAAAATTTTCTGCCATTTCGCGTAATCGAGGACGGTTTTGTTCAAGTTTTGTGAGTGGATGTTTGAGAAGCGAAAGAAAAGCAATTGGATCAGGTTGAAACACATTTTCTAAAAGAAGCCGTAACAGGGTTGAGGGGAGTGTTTGTGCAAGTGGTATTCCTCCTGAATCATTTGCTTCAATTCCAAATCGCTGTAATTCAGCTGCGACACGGCGTGCTAAATTACGGTCATTTGTGATAAGAGCTGCGGTTTTTTGAGGATCTTCAATGGCGTTACGTAAAGCAACAGAAATGGCGAGAGCTTCTTCGCGTTCATTTATAGCTTCAATGAATGACCAATCTGCACACAGGTTTTCATAATCATCGCGGACAATTTGTATCCATCGGTCTGTTGTAGAGGCTGGTCGGAATGCTTCTGATAAAAGAGCCGCGCGTTTTGCTTTTATTGTGCTTTGTTGGCCAATTTCACGAACATGAATGCGCTGGCATTTCATAAGAGAGAGAAGCTTTTTTAAATGATATTGAGGGTGGCCAAAAACATTAGCTGCATGATCGAACGAATCAAAAGCTTTTTTTTCTTCATGGGTTGTGCCTAATGCATTCCATTGATCTTCATCCATATGAAGATCAAGGCCTGGAAGAACAACAGCACCTTTTGGTAGGGAGGCAACGACCTTTAGAAGATCAGAAACTGCGGGAATAGAACCTGATACACCAGCCGCGAGTATAGGTTTCTCAGGTTGTGTACGATACAAAGTCTCGGCATGTATTTTGAGTATTTGATTGCGCCATTCAGCTGGATTGCTTCGTTGTCTTTCTTTTAAGATTTGCGGCCAGTTTTGTGTGACAATGCTAAGAAAATCGAGCGTTATTTGCCACCATTCGGCGACCATATCGGGTGCAATATCTTTAAGCTTTGACCAATTTGCTGCTTCTGTTTCAATTTCATCCATCAAGTGTGCTAAATCTTGTGCAAGCCAAATTGCATCGGCAGTATGAGTAGGAATAAGCACATCTTCTGTGCCAAACATGGTCCGCAAATGAGCAGGTAAATTTTCACGCCAAGGACGAATGAGGCGTGCTAAAAGCAGAAGACGTTCAATTTCTCCAAGTGGAGGATTTAAAGTGTTGGGATGGTTTTCAACAAAAAGGAAACTATCTTCGTCCACATCTCCTAAGGGGCGAATGGCTGGCAAGAAGGTTGATTTTGTGTCACTTCTTTCAGCAAAAGCTGTACGCAAAGCGCGAGCAGCACGGCGTGTTGGAACATAGATGAGGGTATCTGCAAGAGCAGTTTGTACATCTCCATCTGGTGCAAAGTTATCAAGAAGAGCACCCGAGAGCAGTGAATCGACGAAATGCGGTAAAAAAGAAGTTCCCGGAGAAATAGAAAAGATACGTGGTTTATAAATCATGTGATCTCATTTGGAACACTTGGAAAAATTCTATCTTATAGATTATTTGCATTATTCCTACTGTATACAATTTTCACAGTGGGAAAAACTGAAAAGCTGCATTTGCATCTAGATTTTTGACTTTGATTTATGAAAAAAACATTGAAACGCATCATGTAGTCTAGATCATCGCATGAAGATATAAAAAACTTTTTTAATATTATTCAATAAGGAATTAGCTAGGCTTTTTGTTTAGCCTAAACAAGAGATAAAGGAGCAAATATTAAAGTTTTGATCTGTAAACATATTGGAAATTTTTGAGCGTGATAAAAAAGAAACTTACTGCTTTTACAGTACAATATGAAAATGCTCTCTCTATACTACGCTTTTTTAAGAAAAATTGATCCACACCATTGCAATATCTAAGCTAGACTTAAAGAATGATCTAGTGGATAAGATTCGTTAATCTTCATCAAAGATTTGGAAAAAAATGGAAGCAGATATGTATATCTATTCCTAGTTTTTTGCCCCTCACTTTTTAGGAGCATAGGACGATTGCATCAGAGATGAGCAATCCCATAAAAGGAGAAGTTTTTATCAAAGAGGCGATAGGTGTGAAGCGGTCACGTTTATTAAAGGATGCTTCAACAAAGTAGCATTCTTTATAAAAATGTTCACCATCGTTGTGTTGTGCTATTTTGCAGTTTGGTTTGGATGAGAAGAAAGAACAAGGATGCATTTTGTTTCCTCATCCCTTCTGTTCATGCATCTGAACATAACTTCTATCATCTCCCTAACAACTGGTGTATTTTCCTCTCCATCAACAAACAAGCTGCTTGGATAACTGCATTCCAGTCCTCTGTTCTTAAGAAGAAAACACAAAGCTTAGCTCAAGGTTATTGACCACAGCAAAGCACTTCAGGGTCAAATCTTGGCCCTGCTTTTTGCAACATTTCCCTCTCATGCTGCCCTTTCTCTTTCTATAATAGCCCACAATACAATCTATAGTTTCCCACACAGGAAGAAGTGAGGACAAAGAAAGGTAATATCACTCCTCACAGATTACCATCATAGTTCGTACACTTAGGAAGAAGCCAGTCTGGCACCATCATTATTTTTGCCAACAACCCCCAATGGTGCAGACAGCTCTTGCATTGAGACGGTTCCTAAGAGGCATTTTTACTCTTTTCTTCAATATTTTTATCCACACAGCCAATCCGGCTTGTGACGTGGAAGCGAATAGTTTTGTTTGATCCAACATAAACAGGTTTGAAACGAGAGTATCTTAAGTATCTCATGATTATCTTTATAAACAAGATCTTGTACGAAGTTGATAAGCGCTTCCCAAACTGGATGCCAACGGTTTTTCTAGCACCAACCAGGACTATAACATTGATCGATGGATACTATGCCACTTACCATGGATACATGGATACATGGATGTACCTCATTTACCTGACGAAAGGGGAAACTCTCATCCTTGACTTCTGGCTTTTAAAATAAAATGAATGCTTTCAACAAAAAACGGGTAGGGTTTTCAGTACTCACGCCTATCCTAACAGACTTACCATCCGTAAACGGTAAATCTTTTGCTGATTGCTGCACTGTATTGATGGAAGACTTCTGCTAGTAATACGCCTTTTTTATAAATGGAACGCTTTACAAATGGGATATTACCACCAATCCATTCTGATTTCATAATCTTAACTTAAGCTATAAAACCGAGGCTCTGTAGCGGAAACAGATTACCTTAAGAAAGGTCGTCTTGAAAGGTTAAGAGTTAAGGTGTTTCTTGTGCTTTTGAAAGGAGACCTATATCCTGATAAAAGCTTTGTAAAGGCGCAAGAATTGGGTGAGAAAGATTACGGGCGAGATAATCCTGCACATCGGGAAGATGTTTAAGATAAGATGATTTTCCATCACGTTGTTGAAAGCAGACAAAAATCCCGAGAATTTTCGAAGCGCGCTGAGCACCTGCAAATGCGTAAAGCTTACGAAATTTATCTTCATCAAAAGGTCGTGACGCTTGATGACGTGCAATGCAATAAGCGTCGAGAATTTTTGCTTCGAGTGTTGGTGAAATAAACAGACGTGCATCTTGTGCTAAAGAGACAAGGTCATAGGCTGTTGGCCCTTTTAAGCCGTCTTGAAAATCAAGAAGACCAATGCGATCAGTTCCTTCTTTGTGTGCACGCCAAAGAATATTGGGTGAATGATAATCACGCATGACAAAGGTGTCTTCTCCTTGGGCGAGGCTATCGAGATAAGGCTGCCAGCAGGTAAAAAAAGCTTTACGTTGTTGTTGATCTAGAGTTTTTCGCGTTTTAAAGGGCAAGTACCAGTCCAGCAATAAAGAGAGTTCTGTTTTTAGTGTTTGGCAATCATAGGAGGGAATTTGAAGCAAAAATGTCGCAAATTGCTTTACTGAAGGCCACGACTTTTGGTGGAAGGCAGCCAGCAATTTACTACAGGCAATGTAACGCTCTTCTAGAGGATCGCCGGTTTGATCTAAAAGTCCTTCACGTCCGAAATCCTCTAGAATTAAAAGACCTTTTTCAAAATCTTCTACAAAAATGCGAGGAGCAGAAAATCCATTGTCTAAAATGAGCTGGTTAATCCCTACAAATTGACGGATATCTTTTGCAAGATGTGCCATTGTTACGTAAGAGGAATCTTCATTTTGTGCCATTTGCATGATTGGTGCATTCATGAGAACTTCTTGATGATGTCCATGATCAAGAAGTTCATAAGTTCGGGCTGAGGCATCACAAGCCAAAAAACGACGATGAACATGACCGCGTCTATGGATTGTTAAAAATCTGCGAATTGCAAAAGACCGCTGTAGACGCTCAAGAGCGTGTTCTGCTGATGTAAGAGTCACATGACGCCCATAATCTTCGTATTGGAAAGTGAGGGCAAAAGTAACCGGTCCTAAAAGTTCTGCACTTTTTTCTGGCCATTCAACGAGTAAAATACTTTGCTCACGTGCTTCATGAAGTCCTAATTCATCGATTTCTTCTGCTATAGAAAGGCGATAAAGGTCAACATGAATAATTTCAAATTGTGGAAGTTGATAGCTTTGAGCAAGAGTGAAAGTAGGACTTGGGACGTCCAGAGTAGTGTCGTTAGCAAGTGTGCGAATGATTGTACGTGCGAGGGTTGATTTTCCTGTGCCAAGATCGCCTTGAAGTGTTACAAGATCGCCCGGCTTTAAAGCGAGGGCTAAATCTTGCGCAAAAAGCTTGGTTGCTTTTTCATTTTCAAGAGAAAAACTAAAGTTCATTAAGATTTCCATAAAAGTGGTTGAGAAAAAGTTTTTATCATAATAAATAAAGGGCCAGATTAAAAAACTTTATCTCATTTGGGAATTGGAAAAAAACATTGAACCGTTGTTCCTTGTCCAGCACCAGTAAGAATTTCAACATGTCCATTGTGGAGTTCAACAAAGCTTTTGACAAGGGAGAGACCAAGACCTGCTCCTGCACGCCCCCCATGATGTGAATGGGAAGAAAAACGTTTGAAAATTCGATCAAGGATGTCTTTTGGAATATCAGATCCCTCATTGTGGACACTGAAGACGATATTATTATCTTGTTCTTCAGCACAAAATTCAATCGTACTTGCTTCCGTTGCAAAATTAATGGCATTGCTGAGGATATTCACAAAGATTTGATGCAAACGGGTTGCATCCGCAGAAATAAAATTCAAGGAAGGAGAAATTTGTTGTAAAAGCGTGATATGACGTCCGTTAAGACGCTCTTCCACGCGCGCTACGGCTTGCACCATAGCATCAGCAATATTAACTGATTTTATGTTAAGCTCCATTATGCCTGCATCAAGGGTTGCAAGATCAAGAATATCATTAACAATATTCAAAAGAGTGCTTGATTCTGAGTGAATATGGCCAAGATATTCCTTTTGGCGTTCATTGATAGAGCCAAAAATTTGATCGCGTAAAATATCGGAAAATCCAATAATATTGGTAAGAGGCGTACGCAATTCATAGGAAACATGTTGGACAAATTCATTGCGCAAACGATCAGCGCTTTCTAAGGTTTCATTTTTCTCTTGAAGAGCACGTGCGACATAAATAGTATCTGTCACATTTACGAAAGTGAGCATCGTCTCTCCATTGGGAAGGGGGACCAATGTATAATCAATGATCATGCCATTTTTGAGGTCCATACGACCTGAATATGTATCACGTTTTTCAGCAAAACCAGTAATGAATTTAGTAAACCAATCCCATTCTTTCCCCACAGTGAGGGGCGAACAATAACTTTGTAATTGCGTAATATGGGTGCCTTCCACCAATAAATTATAGGGTAGCGACCATAATTTCGATAACGCAGGATTGGATAAACGAAGGCGTCCGTCAGTGGCAAAAACCACCACTCCTTCTGAAAGCTTATCAAGTGTTTCGCCCTGTATTTTAATGAGTGTATTATAGCGTCGTTCAAGGTCAATTTTTTCTGTGAGATTTTCGTAAAGCCAAGTGACACCTCCTTGTGGATGAGGGCTAGAAATAACACGCACTGTGCGCCCATCTGGCAGATTCCAAATTTGTTGATTTGATTCTGTTTGCCGGTAGGCTTTAAAAAGTTCTTCTTTCCATGTGCGCCAATCAGGATTTTCACCAATAAGCCCTTTTTCACGCAAGCGTTCAAGGAGCAATGTATGACTTGGTTCACTTTCTAGAAAAGAGTTCTCCAACGGCCATAAAATTTTAAACGCATGGTTGCAGAATTTTAATTTTTGGTTGGTATCAAAAATAGCTACAGCAGTTGAGATTTGATCAAGTGTTTCACAATGGCTTTGAAGGACACGTCTTAATTCATTGGAAAGATTTTCATATGCACTGTCATCACGTGCAAAGGCTGCCATCCCTTCAGTGGTTGTAATCCGTGTGAGATGAAAACGATACCGTTCTCCACCGATGACCGTATGAACGTGCTCTTGAAAGATTGTTTCTGTTTCATCTGTTTGACGTTGTGTTGTTTCATTGAAAAGATCAACTACTTTATTACTGTCTTCCCGAAAACCTGTCATTTCTCTAAAGGCGCGATTGATAAAACAAACTTTTCCTTCACAATCTTGTATCCATACTGGTTCTTGAATAAGATCAAGGAGGTTGCGCTGCATTCTTAATTCTGTAAGAATTCGGGTGATATCTTTCTGTAAACGAGCATTTTCGCTCTGCTGTGTTGAGGTATCTTGAAAGCGTGCAATGGCTACTGTTCCTGCGATGACTCCTGTAACTTGTAACAACATATTATTCTTTGTGGTGATAGAGAGCTCAAAAGGGTGAGATTTGCAACGTAATTGCGTTAATGCGTGGTCAAGTTCCAGCAGAGAAGGTTCTTCAAGCCAGAGTTCAAAACACTGAAAATTTTGTTGAGGAATTCCTGTTTTTTGCAACGCTGGAATATTGCCAATCACATGAGGTAAAGCCGTGGGGGTCTCCCAAATAAGAAGATACTGGCCGGTTTCTTCCAGGAGCCATTCGTAATACTTAAGTTTTTCAGAAAAATCTGCTTGAATTGTTTTCAAAAGCTTCTGTGAAGCTTTTTTTGCATGCATAATAACTGCCATGCAAATGAGAAGTGAAGCACAAGAAACTCCTCCACAGAGTGCTAAAAGAAGCCATGGACCATTGGTGAAATAAGATGGTAAATGATCTTCCAATGATTGAGCAGTAGCGCATGTCGGAAAAAAAAAGAAAAGAAGGCAAAAAATATCGATAAAGATTTGGGTCATTTTTTGAGCTTTTTCTTTGGGGTCGTAGTCACCAAAGCTGAGCACGATGCATTTTCCTTTTTTCTTTTAACACAAGGAAAAGTCTTAGTAACGGTAATGATTTGGTTTATAGGGTCCTTGTGGTGTGACACCAATATAAACCGCTTGTTCTTCTGATAAAACGCTTAATTTTATTCCTAGCCGATCAAGGTGAAGGCGTGCAACTTTTTCATCAAGACGTTTGGGCAAAACAGTTACTTCATTTTTGTAATGTTCTGCACGGGTAAAGAGTTCAATTTGCGCTAAGACTTGATTGGTAAAAGAAGCTGACATGACAAAAGAAGGGTGACCTGTCGCATTACCCAGGTTTAGCAAACGCCCCTCAGAAAGCAAAATTATACGTTTTCCATCGGGAAAGGTAACTATATCGACTTGTGGTTTAATATTTGTCCATGGCAAGTTTCTAAGGGCTGATACTTGGATTTCATTATCAAAGTGGCCAATGTTTCCAAGAATACACATATCTTTGACTTGTTGCATATGGTCTAAGCGGACAACATCTTTATTGCCAGTTGTTGTGATGATAATATCAGCACTAGAGGCTGCGTCATCTAAAGTAACGACTTCGTAACCGTCCATTGCCGCTTGAAGAGCACAAATTGGGTCGATTTCTGTTATTTTGACACGTGCTCCTGCACCTGACAAAGACGCTGCTGAACCTTTACCCACATCGCCATAACCACAGACGATAGCCGTTTTTCCAGCTATCATCACGTCTGTCCCACGTCGGATACCATCTACCAATGATTCTTTACAGCCATATTTATTATCAAATTTTGATTTAGTGACACTATCATTGACATTAATGGCAGGAAAAGGCAAAAGCCCTTCCTTTTGTAATTGATAAAGACGGAGTACACCTGTTGTAGTTTCTTCACTGACACCTTTAATTGCTGTACGTTGGCGTGTAAAAAATCCTGGTGTAATCTTCATACGCTTTTGGATCTGTTTGAAGAAAAATTCCTCTTCTTTTGTTTTGGGATAAGATAGAATATCCTTATTTATTTCCGCACGGCTTCCCGTTAAAATATAGTTTGTGGCATCAGCTCCATCATCTAAGATAAGATTGGAAGGATTGCCATCAGGCCATTGGAAAATGGCATCTATATAAGCCCAATATTCTTCAAGTGTTTCACCCTTAACCCCGAAAACAGCAGTTCCAGTGGCTGCAATAGCTGCTGCTGCGTGGTCTTGCGTGGAAAAAATATTACTAGAACTCCACCGGACATCGGCACCAATTGCTTTTAGTGTTTCAATTAAAACAGCTGTTTGAATGGTAATATGCAACGAACCAGAAATCCGTGCTCCGCACAACGGTTGACTGAAAGAAAATTCTTCACGACAAGCCATCAAACCGGGCATTTCTGTTTCAGCGATATCGATTTCTTTACGACCATAAGCAGCAAGTGCGATATCTTTGACAACATAATCTTGAGCTGCCATTCTTTATTCCTTCAAAATAAGTTTTTCCAAGACGGTAGGAGAAATTAAAAAAAAATGCAAGCCAATAGGAAGATTCCTTTCTGTGAAAAAATCTTTATTCAGTCTCCGTAAATTTTTGCAACAGACATACATTTATAGAATGAGTTATGATGTTCTTGACAGGGGACAAAGAATCTATTGAAAACTTACCCTTTCGTTTTGTTGAAGGCATTCATGTTATTTTAAAAATGGGAGTCAAGGACGAGAGCTTCCTTTCCTTTGCCCTCGGGCAAATGAGGTATCATCCATGCATCCATGGGCAAGTAGCATAGCATCTATAAATGTTATAATTATTTGGTGTCAGTAAGGGAGCTACATCAGGTTTTAGCAGAGCTTATCAGGAACTATAGATTATGGTGATCTGTAAGGATTTATGCTATCTTTTGCACGAAGGGGAACGGGTGAGGAAGCAAAACTGCCCTCCTATTCTTCTCTCTTCTTTAAATAAAAAACCACTCCATAACAATAATGGACATTTTTACAAAGAACGCTGTTTTATCGAATGCTTCTTCAATGGATTCAAATGTTTCAGATGTATCTCTTTGTGGATAAAAAGCATCTTCTTTTATGGAATTTCTAGTCTCTGCTTCAATCGTTTTCTGGTTTAAAGAATGAAGTGCATACAGCTTAAACCGGTGAGAAAATCTACGCTAGGCTTGTAAATTTTTGGAAAATTGACCCTGTGGACGAAATCGCCATAGATAACTTGGCAAGAGTGCCATCATTGCTCTGGGGGTAATTCCTGCCCCTTCTAAAGTATATCCATTTTCGATAGCTTCTTGAGAAACAATATTATCTACTTGCAGGAAGCGTATTTGAGCGGCTGTTATCAGTGTGGGTATGAAAGGCAATTTACCGATAGTTCCCAAAAGACCTCCAATAAACAACCCAGCAGAAAGAGGCATGGATAGAATTGTTTTTTTACGGTGAATGATTTTTAATATATTTTCAAGAGCATTTTGAAATGTGATAATCTGTGGTCCACCAAGATCATAGCTTTTTCCCCAGACAATCTGTTCTTCTAAAGCACGCACAACAAACTCAGCAATGTCGCTAACATATACGGGTTGCAATTTGTTTTGTCCACCCCCAAAAAGGGGTATGATCGGTAAAAAACATGATAAGTTTGCTAAGGTATTAAAGAAGCAATCCTCTGGCCCAAAGATAACGGATGGGCGCATAATAATTGCTTGAGGATGTTTGTTATGAACGATTTTCTCACTCATAGATTTGACGCGTGCATATAGAAAAGGAGCATTCTGGTTAGCTACAAGTGTTGACATATAAATGAGAGGGATATCAGCTTCTGCTGTTAATTCGGAAACGTTTTGTGTACCTTCAATTTGTGTCTTTTGAAAGTCCGATTGACTTGCTTGTGTTAAGCTACCAGGAAGAAACACTGCACCATGTGCACCAAGCAATGCGCGTGCAACAGAGGCACGATGCTTGATATCAGTTTTGAGCATTTGGGTTTGTCCCACTTCTCCTATTTGTAGCATGTAATAAGCTTTTTGTGGAGAGCGAACAGCGATACGAACGCGATAACCCCGCTTGGTTAAAGTTTCAACGACATGTCGTCCTACGAAACCAGATCCACCGAAAACAGTAATAAGTTTAGGACGTTGATAAAGTGCGCAATCAAGTTGCATGATCAAAAGGTCTATCTTTTAAAACTCTATGAATAATCGATTTCTAACATGGCGGTGTTTTATTGTCACGTAAAATATCACCCGCAAGGTAAAGAGAACCACCTATGAGGACGATTGCTTCTCTATACTCTGTGTTAATTCTCTGTAAGGCCTCTTGAAGATGTGCTTGTGGGTTGGCAAGAAGCCCTACTTTTCTCGCTGATTCAGCTAAAATCGTTGGACAAAGACTTGCGTTGTTGTCGATCAACGGAATCGTATAAACTTTATCGACAAGGTTTGCTAAAGGGCGAAAATAGCCGACAGTATCTTTGGTATTGAGCATACTGGCAATCATAATAATAGGACGGGTTGATTTTTTTTTCCATTGAATAAGTTCTGCCGCAACAACTTTTCCAGCAGCGGGATTGTGACCGCCATCTAACCATAAATCAATACCAGGAGACATTTGATCAACTAAATTTCCATGGGTAAGATGTTGCATCCGTGCTGGCCAGTAAATATTTTGCAAAGCATGACTAATTACTTGTTCTGAAAGTCGAAAACCTGCTTGATAAATTGCTTCAAGAGAAGCTCCAGCATTGGCAATTTGATGCATTCCAATCAGATTAGGAAGTGGAAGATTTATGAGACCTTGATTGTTTTGAAAGACCATATGTCCATGTTCTGTATAGCTTTGATAATCTTGCTCAAATAAGGAATAAGGTGCTTTGTTTTTATCAGCAAGGGTCGTTAAAACAGAAAGGGTTTCATCGTGCTCTTGCTTACCGATAACCACTGGGACTTGCGGTTTTATAATTCCCCCTTTTTGAAAAGCGATTTGTGCAATTGTTTTTCCAAGAAAGGTTTCGTGATCATAGTCAATAGGCATGATAAGGGATACAGCTGGCTTGTTAATCACATTTGTAGCATCAAAATGTCCTCCTAACCCAACTTCTAAAATAACACAATCAGCTGGATGTGTGCTAAACAGTATAAAGGCAGCTGTGGTGAGAATTTCAAACACAGTGATGGGTTTTTGATCATTTGCTTTTACAACTTGATGAATTGTTTCGGCTAATAGTTCCTCTGTGACAAGTTGTCCGCTTCCTGTTTGCCCTAGTCGACAACGTTCATTCCAGTTAACCAGATGAGGTGAGCTGTAGACATGAACACGGTAGCCTGCACTTTCCAAAAGAGCGCGACAAATAGCTGAAGCAGATCCTTTTCCATTTGTTCCAGCAATGTGAATAATAGGTGCAAGCTTTAAATGTGGACTACCAAGGCTTTTTAAAAGACGTAAAATACGCTCTAAAGAAAGATCAAATTTTTTCGGATAGTTTTTCAGTAAATCATCTACTATTCTTTGTACTTGGTTTTTTTTCATAGTTTAAGCAGCTTCTGCTTTAGAAAGCGGTGGCTGAGAATCTGTTGGAGATGGATTGGAAGGATTAACTACTGGGGGACATTTCATCATCAAACGTAAAAGTCGTGCAATGGTAGCTTTCATTTCTAGACGTGAGACAACCATATCAATCATGCCATGTTCGAGCAGATATTCGCTACTTTGAAAACCTTCTGGTAAAGTTTCACGTATGGTTTGTTGAATCACACGTGGCCCCGCAAAACCAATCATAGCACCAGGTTCGGCAATGTGGATATCGCCGAGCATTGCGTAAGAAGCAGTAACGCCGCCGGTCGTTGGATTGGTAAGAACCACAATATAGGGAAGTTTTGCTTCTTTCATCATTTCAATTGCTACTGTTGTACGAGGCATCTGCATCAGTGAAAGTGTTCCTTCTTGCATGCGTGCTCCGCCAGAAGCGGAAAAAAGAACCAAAGGGCATTTGTTGGCAATGGCAGTATCAAACGCTTTAATGATCGCTTCTCCTGAAGCCATGCCGAGTGATCCTCCCATAAAAGCAAAGTCTTGAACCGTTGCGACAATTGGCAAGCCTTCAATAGTACCTTGTGCACTTAAAATATTGTCATCGACACCAAGTCTAGAACGATAATCTTTTAATCGGTCAATGTAGCGTTTTTCATCGCGAAATTTTAAAGGGTCGATTACAACTTTTGGATTTTCAAGAGGCGTATAAATGCCATCATCAAAAAAATGCATGAGGCGATTTTTGGCGCTGATGCGCATATGATAACCAGAGTTAGGGATCACATATTGGTTAACTTCTAAATCTTTATGGAATACCATTTCACCACTGGTGGGATCTTTGATCCACAGATTGTCTGGAATTTCACGGCGTCTCAGTATAGAATTGATTTTGGGACGAACATAATTTGTAATCCAGTTCATCTTTGTAGCCTCTCTTTACGTATTATACACTTTTTGCACGATTCGAGGAAATATAGGACTGAATGGTCAGACCCGCTTTATCGGTTAAATAAACAAATCCATTTAATACTTTTACAACTTTAACCTTCATTATCTTTTAATTTTTTTGTGTTTTCAATGTTACAGCGGCAATCTGAATAAAAATATTCCTTACAATAAAGCTGTCAGCGTTTTAATAACTTAACATTGTTTGCTTTTTTGCTTTGATATTAAACCTCTTGTTTGCGCTGGTTGGTAAAGTCCTAATTTGTTTCTGATGAAAAACTAACATTCAGCAAACAATGAACACTAGAGGTGCGAATCTGAAACAAAAAAGCCTTATTTATAAATATCAATAAGGCTAAAGAGTCTATAAAAATAATGGATGCGATGACATTATGTTAGAAAAATGCCTACATAGGAGCAAGATTTTTCAAGGCTTTTTCTAATGATTAAGAATAAAAGTGATTTTTAAAAGGCCAAAACCTATTTTTGTGCTCTTTGCTCATTACGTTTTTCTTAAGTGAATGGGTGTCATTATTTAGGTATGACGTGTGTGATACCTTTTGAGAAAGCATTTTGTGTAATGTGTTATAAGGATGGCTGTGAAAAGCGGTGTTGCTGAATTAAGAAAGGGAATTTGAACAAAAAATGCCATCAACAATCCTGCACTAAAAACCGTTATGTAATAAACGCATCAATAAAGTATGAGCTTCTTCTTTAGATCGACAACAATAAATAGCTATTGATAACATAAAAGGCAATCAAATTGATTCCTGGGACGAAAAACAAAATAAAAGCGAGTTCATTACCACAAAGGCTTCAAATAAAAAATTTCAAAGAGAGAATGAAAGAACGCCCAAACGACAGTACATGTCTAATAGGTTCATTCGGATAATCTTCTTTTTCAATAATTTCAGCAGCAGAATCAATAAAAAAGCTCCCAATCATAGCTGTGATTGGAGCAATTAAAAAGTCCATAAGTAAAGCTAAAAGCCCAAATTAAAAATAATAACTATACTGAGTTCTAACAACCTTATCCAATTTGATAAATCGGAAAAAAAAATGAGCAATCCGAAGCGCAAAATAGGATATAAAAAATTGGTACGCAAACAACCGTATAATAAAGAGCACAATAAAAGTAAGCCGCAATGCTTTCAATATCATAGCGCGATCTTCGGTATTGAGAGGCGCTGTAGGGCTTGATACGTGGCAGTAAAAATCATAAATAAAAAAAGAACAGAACAGTAAAGAACAAAGAGATAAATTGGGTAGTTGTTTATAAATCATGCGATCTAACATGAGTTATATTGGTTAAGGTTGTGAGCAATTATATTGCTTTGCGGATGAGGAGGAATCTTTATCATGGAAAATCAGAGTAAGGTTTGTCTATAGAACTGATTAAAGTGGATAATACTAGCGGTGAGTAAGAGAAACTACAGAGATAAGCTTAAGTCAGACTGTAGTAAGATTACGAACATCTATGTTTTGAGAGCGGGAAAGAGATGAGAAGATTCCTTTTGAGAAAACTCTTTTCAATGTTCTTGTTTAGAATATATTCGCTATTTTTTTTGGGATGACGCATACTAAAAATTGCTGCGTGATGATATAACCACAAGGTTTCGCCTCCTTTACTCTCGAAGCAAGAGAACGATTGAAACAGAAACCAGGAATCCCATGAAAGAAGAAGCTTTTCCTTTACAACTAGAATATTATCACTTCTCCCTTTTTACTTTCAAATTTTATAAGCGTACAGACACTTTAGGCAAAAAAATCATCACTGCAACGTATTTTATCAAGTAGGAGTGGATTCTATAGAGGCTGAGAACGGTTTATTAGTTTTTGCCGGCTATGTACGCAACCTCTCCTTGAGAGAGTTCATTTAGATTCTCTTTTTGCAAGTATTATCATTAAATTAATTGAGTTGGTGATACAGGTATTTTCGTGTAATTTTATGAGATAAAATTATTTCTTATTTTATGTTGCGTTTTTTGAACGATATTAAGTTATCTAAAGAATTTTATTATCATTTAAAACAAGGAGTTTTTTTTATTAATTTTAATTAGAAGAAGAGCAGAAAAATGAAACAACAATGCTCGCCAATTTTTCAGCTATTTGCTGTTTGCTCATATGCGGCCATTGTTCAACATTTTCCTTACTGACAAGCCAAACTTGATTTGTATCAGCACCCATAACGTTTGTACCATCAGGGAGGGAAATATTATTAGCAAGAATAAAATTGGCTCCTTTTTCGGCACATTTTTTTTGCGCATTGGCAATAAAGTCACATGTTTCAGCAGCGAAACCAATCACAAGTGGAGGGCGATTTGAAGCATGACCAATTGTTGCCAAAATGTCAGGGTTTTCGAGCATAGGTAAGGATAGTGGCGTTTTATTGGCACTCTTTTTGATTTTGTGTAGAGATTGCGTTTGGCTGCGCCAATCACAGACAGCGGCAACAAAAAGTGCCCCATCAGCAGGCAATGCTGCTTGAACAGCTTGTAACATCTGACATGCTGTTTCAACATGAATAGTTTTCACTTCTTGCGGATCGGCAAGATCAACTGGTCCGCAAATAAGTGTTACTTTTGCGCCCAAGTGGGCTAAAGCTTTTGCAATGGCGTGGCCTTGTTTGCCCGAAGAGCGATTAGCAAGATAACGCACTGGATCAATGGGTTCATGGGTAGGGCCAGAAGTAACAATGAAATGGCGTCCAGAAAGTGGTCTTTCTTGTACACGCAAAAGAGCTTCTGCTGCAGCCAAAATAGTTAAGGGTTCACTCAAGCGTCCCGGACCTGTCTCATCGCGCTCAGCCATTTTGCCTATTTCTGGTCCTATTATATGAACACCATCTGCACACAGTTGTGCAAGATTGCGAACAGTTGTTGGATGTGTCCACATGGCTGGATTCATAGCCGGTGCAAGCAAGAGTGGGCAACGTGCTGCTAAAAGGACACAATCCGCCAGATCCTCTCCTATGCCGGTAGCTATTTTTGCAATACGGTTAGCTGTAGCTGGTGCTAAAATAATCAAATCAGCACAACGTGCTAGCCGGATATGGCCAATGTCATGTTCTTCTTCACGTGAAAATAGATCACTATGCACAGTACAACCACTTAGCGCTTCAGCTGCTAAAGGAGTAATAAATTTTTGTGCTGCTTTTGTCATAATAATGTTTAAGCGTGCTCCACGTTCTTGTAAACGGCGAATCAGATCAAGCATTTTATAGGCTGCAATACTCCCACCAATAATAAGAAGGATGGATTTTGATTTCAATGATTGCATTTCTACAGTACTTGCTTGAGATGATGATATGGTTGGAGTTGTGAAATTGCTTAAAAGGCGACGTGCTTCTTCTTCCATAGAAACACCATTTTGCGCAGCACGTATGCGCAAAGCTTCTTTAACTTCAGGAGACAGATTACGAATGGTAAGACTAGCCATAAAATATATCCAAAAAACAAAATGATTGCAATGATTTCATTATAGATGTTTTTTAGTACATTGAGTAGATTAAAAAAGAGCAAAAAGGTAAAAAATGAGACACCCGCAACAAAGCGCAATAATGAAGAGGCTATAACGGCTATAACGGTTAGAGTGACTTTGTTCGACAGCAAATTGTTTGAGGGTGGCGGGAGAAAGATGCAATCCTCTTTCTATCATTTGATTGAGGTTTTCTTCCATACGTTGGAAATTTTGTATCAATTGCGGTGTTTTACGTGCTAGCGAAAGGAAAGCTTGTGCTCCTTCACTAAAGTCTTTTGCCATTCCCGCAGGCCCTAAATTTTTGCTAATCCATTCTTTAACAACGGGTTCAGAGGCTTTCCACATATTGAAATTGGGATCTAATGTGCGAGCAACACCTTCCACGACAACCATAGTTTTTTGGAGTAATAAAAGTTCAGGTCGTGTTTGCATATCAAATAACTCAGTGACTTCAAATAACAGTGTGAGCAACTTAGCCATAGAAATACTTTGCGCTGATTGTCCATGAATCGGTTCACCAATGGCCCGATTGGCCTGAGCAAAGCTTTCAATGTTGTGGTGGGGGGGTACATATCCTGCTTCAAAATGGGCGCGTGCCACTCGATGGTAATCACGGGTAATAAAGCCGTAAAGAATTTCAGCAAGGAAATGTTTTTCTTTTTTGCCAAGTCGCCCTGTAATTCCTAAATCGACAGCAACAATACATCCTTTCTGGTCTACAAATAAATTGCCAGGATGCATGTCCGCATGAAAGAAACCGTCACGTAATGTATGATGAAGGAAAGATTGAATAAGTGTAACTGCAAGCACTTTCAAATCAAAACCAGCTTCTTTAAGGGCGGCAATTTCGGATATTCTGATACCATCGATCCATTCCATTGTGAGAACATTGCGCCCTGTTCGTTCCCAATCAATTTGTGGTACCCGAAAGCCTGTATCATGTTGAATATTTTCAGCCATTTCTGATATGGCGGCTGCTTCTAACCGTAAATCCATTTCAATACGTGTGGTTTGTGCCAAAGTGTCAACGACACAAACAGGGCGCAACCGCCGAGAAGCCGGCATATAACGCTCTTGTAAATAGGCAACAAGATAAAAGCCTCTAAGATCTTTCGCAAAACGTGTTCTGATATCGGGGCGAATGACTTTAACAGCACATTTTTTTTTATGTCCTGCCTCATCATAGTATTCAGCTGGATGAACTTGAGCAATGGAAGCAGCAGCAATAGGTGGATAAAAATTTACGAATAAATCATTGATAGATCGACCAAGCGAACTTTCAATTTGATCAATGGCAGCGGAGCAGGAAAACGTTTGGACACGATCTTGTAGTTGTACCAAGTCCTTCGCGATATCACGTCCGACAATATCAGGTCTGGTGGCAAGAAATTGACCAAGCTTTATGTAAGAGGGACCAAGCTTATTGATAGCATGCGAAATATTTTCAGATCGTCGCTTCTTTTTCGTTTTACGCCGCGCTAAAATACCTGCTATGCGGTGGCACAATGTTGGAAATCCTCGAAGATCATCGCCAGGAAGAGCACTCAAAACGCCTTCACGTGCTAAAACCCATACTGCACGCATCAATTGAAAGTAAGTAGAAATTTGTGCCATTTTTAAATCTTCCAGGCTGAATGCAGCGCTGCGATTGCACCCGTGAGATTGCGGTACGATACCCGCGAAAAGCCTGCATGATTGAGCATATAGGAAAAATCATCTTGCTTAGGAAATTTGCGAATAGATTCAACCAAATAACGATAAGCATCGCCATTATCTGCAATGAATTGACCAAGCTTAGGGATAACATGGAAAGACCAAAGGTCATAAATTTTGTTAAGCAGAGGCATCTCAACATTTGAAAATTCTAAACATAAAAAACGTCCACCTGGTTTTAAAACACGAAAAGCTTCTCTAAGAGCTTGATTAATATGAGGTACATTGCGGATTCCAAAAGCAATAGTATAAGCATCAAAGCTTTGATCTTCAAAAGGAAGATGTTCTGCATTTGCTTCAACAAAGTTAATCAGAGGGGCGAGACCATTTTTTTGTGCACGCTTTTTGCCAACGCTAAGCATCGAACTATTAATATCAAGAACTGTAGCATGAGCTTTTTGGCGTGAAGCATTAAGAATACGAAAAGCGATGTCACCGGTACCACCAGCTACATCAAGCACTTTCCAGTTAGAAAGTGCTGGTGGAGAAAGCCATGCAACCATAGAATTTTTCCAGGTACGGTGTAGTCCAAGCGACAAAATATCATTCATCTTATCATAATTTTCAGCGACAGAGTGAAATACACCATCAACCATGGATTGTTTTTGCGCTTCATCAATTTTTTGAAAGCCAAAAGAGTATTCCATGCCTCCTTTGACTCCTATGCGTTCTGTTTCAGCTGTCATGTGCGTGACCTCCCTTATTTTTCTGTTATCGTAAATGAAATACAGAGGGGATGTTCAAATACGAAAAAGCTTTGTATAAAACCGAAGCGTTTATACAGCTAGAAACAAAAGAGTACCTTTAGATATCAAGATTGGCAACACTCAAGGCATTATCTTTAATAAAAGCTCGCCGCGGTTCAACTTCATCACCCATTAAACGGGAAAAGAGTAAATCTGCATCAGTTGCATCATTGATCTTAACTTGTAAAAGAGCGCGCGCATCAGGATTAAGGGTTGTCTCCCAAAGCTGTTCAGCATTCATTTCTCCGAGACCTTTATAACGTTGGAGAGTGATGCCTCTTTTACCATTTGTAAAAATGCTTTCTAATAAGTTCATAGGTCCAAAAATTTGTTCTGATTTATCTTTGCGATGCAGGAGAGGAGGAGAACTATATATTTCCATAAGATTTTGGGAAACACGATCAATTTGGCGTGCATCAGCTGAATTTATAAGTCTTGCATCGAGGGTAATAACATCTTTAACCCCACGTAAAATGCGTTCAAACCATAAACTTCCATCCGATGTGCAATGACCGCTCCACCCACGCTCCATATCGTCAGCAATCAAATCAAGACGACTTGCTATGTTATCAGCTGTTTTTTGAGCTCTTTCTGGTGTTGCAAAGGCTTGAGGATTAAAAGCCCCGACAATTGCTGCTTGCTCAATAATATTGCGATTGTAGCGGGTATGCAGACCGTTTAAAAGTTGGCGTAACATGCGGGCATCTTCGGCAAGTTGGCGCAAATCAGCGCCTGCACGGATTTCTCCTGTTGAGAGTTCTAATGTTGTTTCTTCTAGTCCAGTATCAATCAAAAATTCTTCGAATGCTGCTTCATTTTTAATATACTGAAAAGACTTTCCGCGAGCCACTTTGTAGAGGGGTGGTTGAGCAATGTAAAGGTGTCCACGTTCAATCAGCTCGGGCATTTGTCTAAAAAAGAAAGTAAGGAGTAGGGTGCGGATATGCGCACCATCAACATCCGCATCGGTCATAATGATGATTTTATGGTAGCGTAATTTATCTGGTGAAAATTCGTCTTTGCCAATGGAAGTTCCAAGAGCAGTAATAAGCGTTCCAATCATATCAGATGAGAGCATTCGGTCGAAGCGTGCTCGTTCAACATTAAGAATTTTACCGCGCAGGGGCAAAATTGCTTGATTTTGGCGTGAACGTCCACTTTTTGCTGAGCCACCAGCCGAATCTCCCTCAACGATAAAGATCTCCGATTTTGCCGGATCACGTTCCTGACAATCAGCGAGTTTGCCTGGAAGAGACGTGATATCGAGGGCCCCTTTTCGTCTTGTGAGTTCACGTGCTTTGCGTGCAGCTTCACGAGCTGTCGCAGCTTCTACCACTTTACTTGTAACGATTTTTGCTTCACTAGGATGTTCTTCTAACCATGCAGAAAGACCTTCATTCACCAAATTTTCAACAATAGGGCGCACTTCAGAGGAGACTAATTTATCTTTTGTTTGCGAAGAAAATTTTGGATCGGGAACTTTAACTGAAAGAATAGCTGTTAGCCCCTCCCGGCAATCGTCACCGGTGAGGTTAATTTTTTC
This sequence comes from Bartonella quintana, assembly GCF_009936175.1. Classification (NCBI taxonomy): domain Bacteria; kingdom Pseudomonadati; phylum Pseudomonadota; class Alphaproteobacteria; order Hyphomicrobiales; family Bartonellaceae; genus Bartonella; species Bartonella quintana. The sequence goes on from NZ_AP019773.1 coordinate 50,847, forward strand.
CTTTTTTACAATGCCTGAAGATTCAGCATAACCATTGATTTGGCGTGTGAGAGCACTACGGAAACCCACCAAATGAGTCCCACCGTCACGCTGAGGGATATTATTGGTAAAACACAAGACTTTTTCATGATATGAATCATTCCACCACAAAGCAACATCGACACTCACTCCATCTTTTACACTTGCAATGTAAATAGGACAGTCAAGGAGCGCTTTTTTCGATTGGTCAATGTATTTGACAAATTCAGTTAAGCCACCCTCATAGTGCAATTCAACTGATCGGACGTCAGCATGGCGTTGATCAACAAGGAGGATATGTACACCAGAATTTAAAAAAGCCAATTCCCGTAAACGGCGCTCTAAGGTTTCAAAATCAAATTCAACCATGGTAAAGGTTTCAGAACTTGGTAAGAATCTGATCTCTGTTCCATTTTCTGCATCGCAATCGCCGACAATTTTTAGTGGGGAATCAGCGACCCCATGCGTAAACGACATTTCATGGATTTTTCCATTGCGTTTGATTCGTAGTTGCAACCAGACTGAGAGTGCGTTAACAACAGAGACACCAACGCCGTGTAATCCACCTGAAACTTTATAGGAATTTTGATCAAACTTTCCGCCGGCATGAAGTTGGGTCATGATGACCTCGGCTGCTGAAATACCTTCTGTTGGATGAATATCGGTAGGGATTCCACGTCCATTATCACGAACGGAACAGGAGCCATCAGTGTGGAGTGTGACATTTACAAGAGTGGCATGACCAGCCAGGGCTTCATCAATAGCGTTGTCTACAACCTCATAGACCATATGATGCAAGCCTGAACCATCATCTGTATCGCCGATATACATACCAGGGCGTTTGCGGACAGCATCAAGGCCTTTGAGAACTTTGATAGAAGCGGCATCATAGTCATTACCATTTATCGGTGAGGTTATTTCATTACTCATAAGTTAATCCATTTCTGTATTTAATTTACGATATTTCATCAGCTTTTTCTGAGCTTAATCTTTTGGACAGTTATTTATGGAATAACCACATTAAACATTTATCGTATATCAGATCTATATTCAACATCTGTCGGTATATAAAGGGAGAAGGTACCCATATATTACACAATTACATAGAGTAATTTTCGCATACGCAAACGATGTTGTCCCGTTACGTTGCATTTTGAATGTAAAAAATACTTACAATCGGTCTGATGAAATTTATCCTTATGAATTGTTAGTATTGAGAGAGAACAATAGTTACTTAGGTTTTACAATGCGCGAACGTGAAGTGTTTTATGCTTCCTTGTGATAATGAATAAGAGTGCGTGGTATAAATCAAATCAATTTTTATGCTTTTATGAGCATTGCTTGTACGATGTAGTAGGTGACTTCATAAAACTATGCCATTTGTTTTGCTTATCTTTGCATAAGGTTTAAAAACGGATGATGTATTTTGCGCCACTTTTGTTAGTGTGTAGAGGATTTTAATGAAGTTATGTGGTAATGCCAAAAATATGTGTACAGCTTATCGCTTATAGAAGAAAAATCGGAATATATTTTTTAAAGAGCAAAATTTTGCATTTGTTCAAAAGAAAAATATAAGAAATATTTTTGATTTCGTAAAGAAATTGAGGAGAAAATAAAACTGACAAGAGAACAGAAGTTTTTTTATTTACATTTCTGCTATAGAAATCGTTTTCCTCCCGAATGACTTTTGTTTGTGGGTTTGTTTGGGAAAGTGTACGCCAAGATTTTGACATTCCTCCAAAATGCTAAAATTCCCAATATATTCTGAAAAATAGAGGGAAACAGTTAAATTTTTTGACAGTTTTAGAAAATACTAGGCATTTTAATTTATTAAGTGCCAGATATTTCAGTTAATTGCATTAAATACTATGACTGAGAAGAATTGCATTTTAGCTTTGAAAAAATGGAGGGAAAATTTTGAAAATAAAGAAACCTATAAAACTATTCAATGCTTCTATTGGAGCCTTATTTATAGCATGGGGATTTTTGCTTTCCTCTTTCACAGAGGCTGAAACGGTTGGAAAATTGCCTTCTTTTTTTGATTCACATGAACATTTGGTACAACCTGATACATCAGATATAATCCGCTTGCGTTTTGTAACAACTTTTGATTTTCCCCCTTTTAATTTTTTTGATCAGACCAAGCATCTTACAGGCTATAATATCGATTTATTGCGCGCTATTTGTTCAAAATTAAACCTAGAGAAATTTTGTGAAGTGGAAGTTGTTCCCTGGGAAGAACTCGTGGACCGTGTCAAAAATGGTGGTGCAGAAGTTATTATTGCAGGTTTAAAAGAAACAATCAAAACGCGTCAAGATCTTGTTTTTACAAGGACTTATTTGCGTTTTCCAGGTCGATTTGTTGCTTCTCGGCTTGTGAATCTCGATGCGCCAATAAGCGATAAACTGGCACATTTAGAGAGTGGATTTTTGTTCAGGAGTGCTCATGAAAAGCTGTTTCGTAGTTATTTTCCTGAAGCAAAATGGCAAGGATTTAAGAATAGGGCGGAGCTCTATAAGGCGTTACGAGATCATAAGATTGATCTTATTTTCGATGATGGATTTGCTTTATCTTTATGGTTAAATGATCCAAAGTCATTGAATTGTTGCCATTTTGTTGGGGGTGCGTATATAGCTCCACAGTTATTGGGGGAAGGAATGCGGCTTGCCGTTGCAAAAAAAAATGCAAAATTGGTTAATACGCTCAATTATGCTCTGAGAGCTTTAGAAGAGGATGGCAAGCTTGCAGAGCTTTATCTGCGTTATTTTCCAATCAGTTTTTATTGATGCATGCTTTCTTTAGGTAAGAGCTGTTAACCTTTCACTACTTTGTCGATAGGAAATAGCTTCTGCGAGATGACGACGTGAAAGATGATCTGCTTCATCAAGATCAGCAATGGTACGTGCAACTCTGAGAATGCGGTGATAGGCGCGTGCAGAAAGATGCATCTTTTCACTCACATCGCTTAAAAGTGTGGCCGCATTTTTATCGGGAATGGCAATTTTTTCGATAATCTTTGCAGGGCAATCGCCATTGGTGCGAATATGGTCGAAACCCAGTTTAGTAAAACGTTTGGTTTGAATAGCACGACACCTTGCAACGCGTTTTGCAACATCACAGCTTTTTTCTGCTTGTTCTGGTTGCATAAGATCCATAGCTGTTAAAGCAGGAACATCAATCCGTAAATCAATTCGGTCGAGCAGAGGACCAGAAATACGAGATTGATAATCAGTTTGACAGCGTATTCCTTTTGCACAAACATGATCTTTTTCGCCTGCCATACCACATCGACAAGGATTCATTGCTGCAATAAGTTGGATACGGGCAGGATAGCTGATATGATGATTAGCGCGGGCGATAACGCATTCTCCGCTCTCTAAAGGTTGACGAAGAGAATCGAGGACCTGTGGAGAAAATTCAGGCAACTCGTCAAGAAATAAAACGCCATTATGTGCGAGTGAGACTTCTCCTGGTTGTGCTTTAAATCCACCACCGATCATTGCTGCCATGGAAGCAGAATGATGTGGGGCACGAAAGGGGCAGTGGCGCGAAATGGTATTGTGTACTGTTTCTCCTTTGATAGAAGCAATCAGAGAAACATCTAAGAGCTCACGGCTATCAAGAGGCGGCAAAATGGAAGGTAGCCGTTGCGCTAACATGGATTTTCCTGCACCAGGAGGGCCTACAAACAAAAGGTTATGCCGTCCAGCTGCACAAACTTCTAATGCACGTTTAGCGGTTTTTTGTCCTTTGATTTCGCAAAGATCTGGCAGTTCAGTTTGGATTGTATATTGGCGTGGTTGTGGACGTTTTTGAATTTGGGTTCCTTTAAAATGATTGACTATAATGAGAAGATTCTCGGGTGCAAGAATGTTCATTTCTGCGTTTGCCCATGCAGCTTCAGATCCGCATTGATAGGGACAAATAAGTCCTTTATCACATGCTAAAGCTGTCATTGCCGCTGGTAAAACACCATTAACGGCTGTAATAGATCCATCTAGTGACAATTCGCCTAAAATGATGTAGTCTTGCGCTACGTCAGGAGGGAGAAGCTCCATAGCAAGCATTAAGCCTACGGCAATTGGCAAATCATAATGCGATCCCTCTTTAGGTAAGTCAGCAGGCGCAAGATTAATGGTAACCCGTTTGTTCGGCATAGAAAGTCCACAAGCATGAAGGGCTGCTTGCACGCGTTCACGACTTTCTGCGATTGCCTTATCTGGCAATCCAACAATAGCCATTCCTATTTTACCAGAGGAAATCATAACCTGTACATCAACAGGTATTGCTTCTAGACCGCGAAAAGCAACAGTTGTAACACGCGCGATCATCAATTTGTTCTCCCCATTTTGACTTGGAAGAAACAATCATATCTGCGCATAAAAATCAAGAAGTGTCTGTATGGTTTTTTGTGTCGAGAAATCTATATAGGTGCGCATGATTTGTAGCGCAATTATTGTGTAGAAAGTTGCACAAATTTAACCATGATGGCATGCTGTTAAATAAAACGTTTATAATGTGCTTAGTGAATATGTTAAGAAAAACAAAGAGCGAGGCTGTTTGTATTGCACATCAAGTGCGGGATTTTGTGAATGTAAGGGCGCTGGTAGCCTTGTGCATCTCAAGAAAAGAACGTTATTTGATGTGACAAAAGTATGAAAATTCCAAACAGATATATTTATCTTTTTTGTTTAATGTTATTTATAGAAAAATGATGTAAAGTGTATTGAAGGTATCTGATTGGATGGTATATCAGACAGGAGTTTTGTTAAAATCAGGGACCATACGCAGTGTATTGATGGGTCTATGCTTAACCTTTACTTTTCCGCAGCCACTTGCAGCATTTGAGTTTTTCGGTATTCCTTTTTTTGGTCAAAAAAAAATAAATTCCTCTTCTAATGATAGTGGTACAGAGAAATTTTATAAAGTTGATGTCATCGCATCACCGGGTGCGTCGGCAGAAGGTGTTAAAATAGTGAAGGCTGTGTCTTCTCTTGTTGCTGATCAAGATAAAGCCCTACCGAGTTCTTCTGGTTTGTTGGCTAAAGCCCGGTCAGATTATCGGGCAATTCTTTCTGCTCTTTATGCTGACGGACGCTATGGTGGTGTTATTAGTATTCGGATTAATGGTTTAGAAGCCGCTGATTTGAGTCCTGTGACTCAGCTCCCTGCACAATCCCATATTGTGATTACGATTGATGCTGGTCCACGATATATTTTTAGTGTCGCAGGTATCGATAAAGTTGCTCCATTCTTAAAAGATAAAACCAATAGAATGCCTACAATTGAAGAATTGGGCTATAAAGTTGGGGCTGTTGCCAAATCTGAAACCGTTCTTAAAGCAGAAAGATGGGCGATTGAAGGATGGCGTCGACAAGGGTATGCTAAAGCTAAAATTGTTAAGAGTGAAGTCATTGCTGACCATGCTGCACGTCTCGTTGATGCGCAGATAGCGGTTGATTCTGGACGGGAAGCTTATTACGGTCCTTTAAGTGTGCGTAATGTTAGCAAGAGGCCACGCGTAGATTCAGCGTATATCGCATGGATGACAGGCTTAAAGCCAGGTCAGAAATACGATTCTGATGGATTAGCCAAAGCTAATGAACGACTTGCGCGACTTAATGTTTTTCGTGCTGTGAATATACGTGAGGCTGAGACGATTAATCCTGATAGTAGTTTACCGGTTACGCTTGTTTTACAAGAACGTAAACCACGTCGTTTTGGCGTAGGTGTTAGCTATTCAACATTAGACGGTGCCGGTTTTGAAACTTATTGGATGCATAACAATCTTTTTGGCCACGCGGAGCGCCTTAAAATCGAGACGAAAATAAGTGGTGTTTGCAGCAATAAGGAACGATCATATAATTTTAAAAATTTTGATTACCTTTTTGGTGGTACATTCATAAAGCCTGGTATATTCACTCCTGATACAAACTTTGGGGCAGAGCTGAAAATACAGCAAGATGTTTTAGACAATTATACAACAAAAGCTATCAGAGCAAAGTTGGGTATTACGCATATCTTTAATAGTAATCTATCGGGACAGACTGCTGTAGAAGGTTCTAATGGTTATTCAAGCGATATCTATTTTGGAAGCCGTAATTTTACAACAATTGGGTTACCAAGTGGTTTGATTTACGATAGCCGTGATAATAAGTTGAATGCGAAAAGAGGCTGGTACGGCGAAGCAATTGTTGAACCTTTTTATGAAATGCGCTTTAACAATTTTGTGACAAAAATGGCTGTAGAAGGTCGTTCTTATTGGGCGCTAGATGAAAAGGATCATTTTGTTTTTGCAGCGCGAGCAAAATTTGGTACAATTATTGGGAGCGATACAGCACATTTACCTTCTGATACGCTTTTTTTTGCTGGTGGTGGTGGATCTGTTCGCGGTTATGCGTATCGCAATATTGGTATCAAAACAGAAAATAATGCTGTTGTTGGTGGGCGGGCGCTTGTTGAGGGCTCGGCAGAATTACGTCTTTCTTTAAATGATAAGATAGGATTTGTCAGTTTTCTTGATGGAGGTCTTGTAGGGGAAAAAGCACGTTTTGATTTTTCTCAAAAAATGAAATGGGGAGCTGGTCTTGGAGGGCGCTATATGACAGGGCTTGGTCCTTTACGCATTGATTTAGCCTTTCCTCTTAAGCGGGAAAAAGGTGATCCTCGTGTTGGTTTTTATGTGGGTATAGGGCAAGCATTTTAATGGAAAAAAGTGTGCGTTTATCAGCTTTCTTATTTGGACTTTTTTTTCTTCTGGTAAGCGCTTTTATTTTTGCGCAGAGAAGTAATACACCTTCTAGCCAAGCAGCAGGAGATAATCGTTCATGGTTTGTCTCCTTAATTGAACGCAAACTTTCAGCGCCTAATCGCCAAGTTCGTTTACATAATATACGTGGGACTCTGTCTTCTCAAATGTCAATTGATGCTATTACCGTTAGTGATAAAAAGGGTGTTTGGCTTAAAATTACCAATGCTAAAATGGATTGGAACCGCCTAGCGTTGCTGAGAGGGCGCATGGATGTTAACCAGCTTTCGGTAGAACAAATTACGTTTTTACGCAAGCCCCAGGGTTCTTCTCTTGTTTCTTCTATTGAGGCGGGAAAGTTTTCTTTACCAAAATTGCCACTTGCCATTTCTATCAGTACGCTTACAGCTAAGCATGTGGCGTTTGAACAAAACCTTTTTGGTCTTTCTGCTAATGTGTCCTTAAAAGGACATCTAACCTTGACTCATGGTGATTTTGATGTTGACATAGTAGCGCATCGTTTAGATGCACGTGGCTCTTTTTCTGTTCTAACCAAGATATCCAATAATGACCGTACAGCTAAAATCAATGTTTCTGCTGATGAACCGCAAAATGGTATTTTGGCAAATGTTTTGAATATTGAAAAACGTCCTGGGTTAAATCTCGCTATTAAAGGTGATGGTACTTTTGATGATTTGGTTGTTAGGCTTTATTTGGAAGCCGATCACCATCCTATTTTAGATGGCAATGTTATTCTTGCAAGTATTTCAGAAGGGCATAATTTTTCTACTAAACTGGTGGGTACACTTGGTCTTTTAATGCCTCCTCAATATCGGAGTTTTTTCGAATCTGATGTAACGCTGGAAGCAAAGGCGAGGATAACAAGAGAAGGTGTAACGCATCTTGATCATATGGTCATTCAAGGCAAAGCAATGAATATTATGGCCAATGCTCAAATAACAGAAGATGGATTTTTACGGCGACTTTTTATTGATGGTAAAATGGCTCTTGATAAGGAAAATGGGTCTGTTCATTTACCAGTATCAGAAGCGTCAATGCGGGCGAATAATCTTGCTTTGACCATTGACTATGGTCGCGAAGGACAGCAATCTTGGAAGGGGCGTTTTGTTATACATCATTTGAGTAATCAAAATATTCATATTCGTGATGCCGTTTTTGATATGGGAGGGATGAGCGAAAATCTTGATGACGTAGCTTCTCGTCATGTCGGTATTCAGGTTAATGGAACACTTCAGGGGGTTATAAAGACTAAGGGTGCGTCGGAAGAAAGTTTAAGCCAAACGGTTCATATGCATCTAGATACGGATATTGTTTCTAGAAAACCAATTTTGATTCATGATTTTAGTATTACGGCTCAGGGTTTTTCTGCTTGGTTAAAAGGAAAAGTGGACCATTTTGTTTTTAAAGGCAATCTTAGTTTAAAAGCACAAACATTAGCTCTTTTAGGTCTATTCAGCGAACAACCACTTTCTGGTAGCGCAGATCTTAAAGCTAAAGGCACTATCGGTTTAATGAGTGGCATTTTTGATCTTGAGTTATCAGGAATTGCCGACAATATGAAAGTAGGTGTGCAACCTTTTGATCGTTTATTCAAAGGAAATCTTACTCTTTCAGGTGGTGCTGCTTGGAATACGACAGATTTAGTTTTGCGTCGTTTTGATTTGAAGAATCAATATGCAAATCTAAAAGCCGATGGCTATTTTTCAAGTGAGAGTGCTAAAATGGATTTATACGCTCAAATATCTGATCTCGCCAGATTAGATCCGAAAATGAATGGGGCGCTCACAATCCAAAGTACTGCTAGAGGGCACAATAACCTTATAAAACTTAGCACACGTGCCCATGTTGTTGAAGCGTTTTTAGTGGGGAAAAAACTTCAGAATACAACGCTAACTATTAAGACACTTATGGATAATACATCGCCGGTTCCTTCTTTAACAGGTTCTGTAAAGGGTGAAGGAACTTTTGCTAAAAAACCTTTGTATTTAGCTGCTTCTTTTAAACGTTCCAATCAGATTCGAAAACTTGAAAATATTGATATTAGAGGGGGAAACGCAAAAATAACTGGTGATCTTTCTCAAACGTTTGGAGGTTTTGTGAAAGGAGCTTTGCATATTGACGCTGATGATATTTCAATATTTTCTGCGTTATTTTTGCAGGACGGCAAGGGAAAAGTAAAAGGAGATTTTGTTTTTTATGAACAAGATGGCAAACAAAAAGCCAATGTGAAGGCGCACGTTGACCATTTGGATTTTGCAAAGAATAAAATTAAAAAGTTGGCAATAGAGACGCACATATTGGACCCTTTTGGCACAGCACAGTTTGATGGCTTTATGAATGCGGAACATGTTCAAACACCTTTGATGGTGTTCAATCGTTTAAATGTTCACGGCAATAGCAATAATGGGCAAACGAGTTTTACTGTTCAAGCGATGTTGCCTAATCATACCAGCGCACAGCTTTCTGGCCGTGTAATGGTTATAGAGCTTCCGGTGGGTATAAAACAGGAAGTGCAGATTGAAACCATGAACATGAAACAGCGCAATTTTTACGCGGCATTGCCTAAACCGGCTACGATTGTTTTTGATAAAAATGGAATGACAATAAATGAATTAGGCGTTGAGATTAATGAGGGTAGGATTGTGCTTGCGGGAAATGTTCAAGACACCCTTAATCTGCGTCTTACGATGAATGCGCTTCCTGCTGCTTTAGTCAATCTATGGAAATCTGATCTTGGTGTTTCTGGTACCTTAACAGGGCAAATTATCATTGGTGGTCGTTTCAAAGAACCTGATGTGACCTATGATATAAAAGGTGAGGGCCTCACCACTGCTGCTTTTCAAGAGAAAAAAATAATGCCCTTTGGGTTCTCTGCTACAGGGAAAACAGTAGACAAAAATCTTACTTTGAATGCAGATTTAATGGGGGAAGGGATACAAGCAAAAGCAGAAGGACGTGTATCTTTAGATAAAAACAAACTTGATTTCTATATTGATTTGCAAAATTTGTCTGCGCGTTTGGTCAATAGTCTTATTGAAGGGCAAGTGCTTGAAGGAACGATGGTAGGCAAGATTAATATTGGTGGAACAGTGAAGGATCCATCTGCGCATTTTGAGCTTTCTAGTCAAAGCCTGGCTGTTATGACACATAAAGGACTTATGTCGATAAATATGAATGCCCGTGGTTCTTACAAAAAATCGGCTCTTCATATTGAGAATTTGGTGGCAACCGGAGATAAGGGATTAGATCTCTCCATAAATGGGCCTCTTTCTCTGAATGGTTCAGAGGTTAAATTGAGTGTTAAAGGGACAATGCCTCTTGCTTTTGTTGATTTATTGTTAGCTAAGCGTGGTGCCCATATAACGGGTACAGCAAGAATTGATACTGTTCTAAAGGGTAAATTGTTTCAGCCGCAACTGATAGGGAATTTTTCTATAGTCGATGGGAGCTTTTTTGATTCACAAACAAATTTAGAACTTAACAATATAACGCTTGAAGGCAAATTAAATGGTGATCATATTCTTATAGAGAAAACTTTTGCTTCTTCATCTAATGGAGGATCAATTACTGCTTCAGGTCGTATCTTTCATGATCTACAAACAGATTTAGTTGTTCATCTTGACCACGCCAATTATAATGATGGTTCTATGATTTTTGCAACGTTGTCAGGCAAGATGACAATGAGGGGTCATTTTTTTGGTGATCTTGTTATTGGTGGTGATGTCATAGTTGAAAAAGCTGAAGTTTTTGTTTCTGATCATTTTCAAAACGCAAAATTTCTGGATATTAAAAATAAGAATTTAACCAAACCGATTCAAAAAACGCTTGAATATGCTGATGTTAAGAACACCAATCAAAACCGTAACGTTTTTCAAGAATCTTCATCGGTTGTGTTATTAAATATGCGTCTGACTGCGCACAATCAGTTTTTTGTACGTGGGCGAGGTTTAGATACGGAGTTGGGAGGGCGCATTAATCTAACGGGTCCATTGAGTGACGTACATCCAGTTGGTGAGTTTCGGATGATTCGTGGACGTTTTGATATTCTTTCACAACATCTCAATTTTGATCACGGGCAAGCGAGTTTTAGCGGTAATCTTAATCCTACTGTTTATTTTGTGACCAATCACAATAGTGGTGATATTCACGTCACTGTAACCGTAAGTGGAACGATTGATAATCTTGATGTTAGTTTTTCTTCACAACCTAGTTTGCCACAGGATGAGATTTTAGCTCGTTTGATTTTTAACCGCTCTCTTAACGAATTATCACCATTTCAGATTGCTCAGCTTGCGGCAGCAGCAGCTGATCTTGCAGGTGCTTCTAATATGTCTTTGTTGAATGCTTTACGGACTAAAATCGGTCTTGATGATCTTGATGTTATCGTTGATGAAAAGGGTAATACGGGCTTACGCATTGGACGTTACATACACAATAATGTTTATTTAGGCTTTGAAGCAGGGTCAGATGGAACGACAAAAGGAACAATTAATTTGGACATTTCTCGTCATCTCAAAGCTAAAGGCGCTATAGGGAATGAAAAGAATTCTAGTGTTGGCATATTTTATGAAAGAGAATATTAAGAATCAAAGTTTTTAAGATTCAACTGCTTTAAGACATTTGCTTTTCGAATTGGATATGATGAAGTTTTTTGTAAAAACCATGTTCCTTTGCTAGCAATTCTTTTTGGGTACCTTGTTCAATCAGTTGCCCGTTTTGTATGACAACAATTTTATGAGCGCGCTTAATCGTTGAAAGGCGATGAGCAATGATAATAGTTGTACGTCCTTTTGTGAGGTGGTAAAGGGCTTCATTAATTTGTGCTTCAGTGTGTGAATCTAAAGCACTTGTTGCTTCATCAAGAATCAGGATTTCACTATCATGAAGCATTGCTCTGGCAATAGCGATGCGTTGTTTTTGTCCACCTGAAAGATTATCACCATTATTACCTATTTGCGTATCATAGCCATTTGGAAGATTCATAATAAAGTCGTGAGCATTGGCTGTTTTTGCTGCTTTGATAATGTCATTGTCACTGGCGCGTTCGTTACCAAGTCCGATGTTATATTTCACAGTTCCTTGAAAGAGAAAAGTATCCTGTCCTACGTAGGCTATCAGTTTTCTAAGGGAGCGAAATGTGATGTAGTGGATGTCTTGATCATTAATTAATATACGTCCCTGTGTCGGGTCATAGAGACGCATAATAAGATTGATAAGAGTTGATTTCCCCGAACCAGAAGGTCCCACCAATGCTGTCATTTTTCCGGGTTCTATTTCTAAGTTGATATCCCTCAACACTATTTGTCCATCTGTATATGCAAAAGAAACATGTTCAAAACGAATAGGCCCTTGCGTTTTATCCAGATCTTTAGCTTTTTCATGTTCTATAATCGTAAGAGGGTGGTCGAGTATTTCAAACATCGTACGGATATTAACCAAACCAGATTCAATTTTAACACGTACATTTGCTAGCCTTTTTGCAGGCTCATAAGCGAGAAGTAACGCAACGATAAAGGACATGAATTCACCTTGGACGCCTGCACGTTGGTTTGCAAGGTAGCCGGAAAAACAGATAATACCTGCAATGGCAATGCCAGCGAGTGTTTCCATAATTGGATTTGTAATGGCTTCAAGCGTTGCAATATTGTTTGCTTGTTTTTCAACATCGCAAATAGCTTTGTTCATACGTTTTTTCATTAATTCTTCCAGTGAAAAAGCCTTGATGACTCGAATACCAATCGAACTTTCTTGCATAATTTTGATAATTTCACCGAGGGAAAGGAGTTCTTTTTCCACAAGACTGCGAACACGTTTTAAAGCCATTCGAACCCCTAAAAAAGCGAGCGGGCCTACTATTAAGGTAATGGAAATTAACGCAAAATTTTGAATGAACATAACAAGCAATAGGCCACTGACAGAGAGCAAATCACGTACAAAAGTTGTGATAATAGTATCAATGATATTACGTGCTGCTGTAGCGTTGTGGGTTACGCGGACAAGAAGATCGGATGAGGTATTATTCTTATAAAAGGAGACTCCCTGTTCCATAAGGCGTGCATAGATTTTGCGTTGTTGTTCAGCAACAATATTGTTACCTGCTTTGCTTAGAAAATAAGTTTGAGCAAAAGTTGCAATCCCTTTGAGGATAAAAATGAAAGCAATGATACTAGAAATCAAAACAATCATAGCAAAATTTTGTGCGTCAATAAGATAATTAACAACGTCACGCATAATCCATGCACTAGCTGCAGTTGTGCAAGAAATAATGATCATTGAAAAAATAGCTGCACTGTACCAACGCGCATGTTTATAAAAATTTTCTCGTAAAAGACGGATGATAAGATGTTTATCAAAAGAGGAGATTCGTTTTTTGGTCATAAAGCGCTTCTATATTCCATCGTTGTTTTATGCAAGATTGAAGCACTTTTAATTAAAGACAGTTAGCCTTCTTAATGAAAAGAGTATTCCCCTGTAAGGGAGCTAGTGCGCACTAACCGACTCTTTTAAAAGCACCGTAACACCCACATGCAGTGCTTTTAAAATCAATCTGTGTACCCATTATACCCATTTCAAGCAAGCTGCACGTTTTATTTAATGAAAATTATTTAGGTGCTATCACCATCATCATTTGACGGCCTTCAAGTTTTGGTTCAGCTTCGATTTTGGCAATTTCACTTGTATCCTCTTTAACCCGCTGAAGAAGCTTTAATCCAAGATCTTGGTGTGCCATTTCACGACCACGAAAACGCAAAGTAATTTTTACTTTATCCCCATTACCAATAAAACGATGAATAGCCTTGAGCTTGACTTCATAATCATGGACATCAACATTGGGGCGCATCTTAATCTCTTTGATTTCAATGACTTTTTGCTTTTTACGTATTTCAGCCGCTTTTTTTTGGGTCTGATATTTCAATTTGCCCAAATCAATGATTTTACACACAGGCGGTTCGGTATTTGGTACAATCTCAACCAAATCGAGTCCTACCTCTGCAGCCATAGCAAGCGCTTCTTGTGTTGCAACGACTCCCTGATGTTGCCCCTCATCATTAATAAGCTGAACACAAGGGACCCGAATATCTTGATTCGAACGTGGCCCATCTTTCTGGGTAGGTGTCATTTTAAACGATCTGCGAATGGTTTATGCTCCTTAATTTTGATTCATCTACAGCATAATTTAATATACAATTATACACAGAAAAACAACTAGAATTCATGCTTTTTTCATGATTTGATTTATTGCTTTTGAGAATAATTTGAAGGATAAATTTTTTTTTTGTATTTAAGAAACAATGTCTTATAGAGGATGAAGAATAATGGACCAAAATATTCATTGCCAATTTTTTTCGTTTGAAGGCACTAATCTCGCAGTACGTCATCGCAAAGGCAGTTGCTCCCCTGGTTTAGTTTGGCTTTCTGGCTATCAATCCTATATGCTGGGCAAAAAGGCGGTGATGGTTGATTTTTTTGCTCAAAAGAATGATTTGTCCTGTTTACGTTTTGATTACTCTGGCCATGGAGAGTCTGAGGGTGATTTTTTTCAAGGGACGATTTCGCGTTGGGTTAAGGAAAGTTTAGCGGTTTTTGAAACCTATTGTGAAGGGCCACAAATTTTGATTGGTTCTTCTATGGGGGGGTGGATTGCTCTAAAGCTTGCTGTGATGCTAGCACAGAAAAACAAGAGGCTTGCTGGCATGGTGCTGATTGCACCGGCTCCTGATTTTACACAAACATTGGTAGAACCAAAGTTAGGCCCGGAGGAATGGAAAACTTTGGAAAAAAAAGGATATATTGAAAAGCCTGCCATGAGTGACGAGGAGCCGATGCTCTTTACAAAGGCATTGATTGAAGATGGACGGGACAATTGCGTCATGAAAGGATGTATCGATGTTGGGTGCCCGATTCATATTCTACAAGGGATGGCAGATGAAGAAATAACCTATCAGCATACATTGACTTTACTTGATCATTTGCCTTTACATGATGTAACCTTAACACTGGTTCGTGATGCAGATCATCGGTTTTCACGTTTGCAAGATTTGGAATGCCTCTACATGGTTTTGAAGTCATTGATTGGTCGGATTAATGCAGGAGGGGGTGGGCAAGTTCATTGATGATGAAGACATAATGCATGACTGGTTATGAACAGCACTTAATTTTTTCTGATCGCGTTGTGCCTCTACGTGTGCAAGAACGTAGGCGCGCACGCCGTTTCACATTGCGTATTGATGCAGATGGCCAGGGAATTTGTTTAACAACACCGCCGGCGATAAGTCTCTGTTCGATTCAAGGTTTCATTGAAAGGCACCGATCTTGGATTGAGACGCACCTTGCTCGCGTTCAAGTTTATCACAAAAATTCTTATCTTAAAGAAGGGATAACAGTTCCTTTATTGGGTGTTGCACATACTATAAGACATAAAGAAGGACGCGGGGTGACAGAAATCGTTGCAGGTGATGGGAGAAAAGAGCCTAAAATTATTGTTTATGGTCAATTAGAATATTTACCAAGACGCATTGCTGATGTTTTGAAAAAACAGGCTGCACTTATTATAACGCCGTTGGTAGTACATTATGCCTGTAAAGTAGAACGTAAAGTGAGGTCAATTTGCTATAAAGATACTAAAAGTCGTTGGGGATCTTGTTCAATAGATGGGCGTCTCTCTTTTTCTTGGCGCCTTGTTATGGCGCCAAAAGAAATTGTTGAGTATGTTGTTGCGCATGAAATAGCCCATCTTATCGAAATGAATCACGGACCAAAATTTTGGGCTCTTTGTAAAAAACTTTGTCCTGACAGTAACACATATCGTGCTTGGTTGAAGGAAAATGGTCAGATGCTTCATACGATCAATTTTCAGTCATATAGGTTGGAGAATTAAAAAAAATCGTGAAGAGGTTAATATTCGATGGAACTTTTTGTCAGGGATGTCGTTATTTGTGTGCTTTGTCACGCATAGTGAGGAAGCCATTGAAGTCTCAGCACACTTGTCTTCCCCTGCTTGATTTGCTGAGTGTCTTCAATGTTTTTACTTTATCTTTTTTATAATTCAGCTTAATAATCCTAATTTTTGAGAACTCTCAGTTTAGATTGGAAAAGCGCTTATGCCTGTTCTTACAGATCCACTTCAGCTACTACAGGCGCTTATTCGTTGTCCTTCTGTGACCCCTTATGAAGCAGGTGCCTTGTCAACTTTGGAACAGATTTTAACAAAGATGGGATTTAATGTTAAGCGTCCTGTTTTTACTGATAAAAATACAGAAGATGTTGAAAATCTTTATGCCAAGATGGGCGGAGAAGGACGACATCTTATGTTTGCAGGTCATACTGATGTTGTGCCGCCAGGTGCGTTAGAAGATTGGACATACCCTCCTTTTGCAGGTGTCATAGATCAGGGAAAATTATATGGGCGAGGTGCTGTTGATATGAAGGGCGCAATCGCGTGTTTTGTTGCAGCGCTGGCTCGGATCCTTGAAAAACGGTCGATTAAAGGAATGGTAAGCCTTTTGATCACCGGAGACGAAGAGGGTCCTGCACTTAACGGTACGGTCAAACTTCTGAAATGGGCCGAGCAAAAAGGTGAAAAATGGACAGCAGCTCTTGTGGGAGAACCAACAAGCGTAAAAACTGTTGGTGATGTCATTAAGATTGGGCGCCGGGGATCACTTTCTGGTGTCGTGACGGTTAAAGGTCGACAAGGTCATGTTGCTTTTCCGGAGCGGGCAGTCAATCCATTGCCTTTAGCAGGTAAACTTATTCAAGCATTGACACGAACTGCTTTAGATCGAGGAACAGAGAATTTTCAACCAAGCAATTTGGAATTAACAACTATTGATACGGATAACCCTGTGGTAAATGTTATTCCAGCGCAGACAACGATCCGCTTTAATATACGCTACAATGATGTTTGGACAAAAGAAACGCTTATGGCGGAAATTGAAAAACGTCTTGCTTCGGTGCAATTAAAAAACAATGATGATCAATACCCCTACTATCAGCTTGAATGGATTCCAAGCTTGGGGAGTGTTTTTATAACTAAAAATGACAAACTCATTAAAATTTTATCAAATGCTATTGAAAGCGTCACAGGGAATATACCAGAATACTCAACTTCAGGCGGCACATCGGATGCGCGATTTATTAAAGATTATTGCCCAGTGGTTGAATTTGGTTTACCGGGACAAACGATGCATATGGTAGATGAGTGTGTGACTCTTGACGCAATAGAAACCCTCACCTCTGTTTATGAACGTTTCATTGTTGATTTTTTTGCGTAAAAAAGAAGCGATTATTTTTCAAAATCATATCCATCACACATTGAAAACTGTGAATTTATAGCACAATTGATGTTATGACAGGTTGGAGCGATAAAGATTTTAGTTTGCGAGTTGGCTGATGATATGGTCAAGTAGGATGCGCCCTTTGGCTGTGACTTTTAAGCGTTGGTGTCCTATCGTTTCTACCAGCCCTTGATGTTTTAGGTTGATAAGTTTTTCTATTGGTAAGCTCTTAGAGGTTAAAGTTTCATAGCGTGTAAGATCCAAACCTTCGCAAAGGCGTAAACCCATGAGGAGCATTTCGTTTGCTTGTTGCAGCGGGGTCAATTGTTCTGTTTCGACACAGCCATGCCCTTTCGTTTCTACCAATTCAAGCCAATATTCAGGATGTTTTTCATTTATTGTGACAGAACGTTCACGGTTTTTAATTTGAGAGGAAGATGATTTTAAAAAGGGAGAAAAATGATTCGTTGAACGCTCGATGAATCGTCCATGTGCTCCTGGACCAAAGCCTGCATATTCGTGATAACGCCAATAAAGAAGATTGTGTGCTGATTCGGCACCAGGGATTGCGTGATTTGAGATTTCATAGGCTGGAAGTCCATGCAGTGCGGTCATTTCTTGCGTGAGATGATACAGATTTGCTGCGAGTTCCGATTCGGGGAGGATGAGTCTTCCTGCGGCATGGAGCCGTTTAAAAGCAGTTCCTTCCTCAATAGTGAGTTGGTAAAGAGAAAGATGGTCTGCTGCTAAATCAATGGCTTGAAAAAGTTCACATTTCCATTGTTCGAGTGTTTGTTCAGGACGGGCATAAATTAAATCAAAGGATAGACGTGGGAAAATTTCCCGCGCTAAAACAATAGCATGAAGAGCTTGTTTTACATCATGGAGACGGCCGAGTTGTCGTAGTGCTTTGTCATTGAGTGCTTGTACACCTAAGGACAAACGGTTAACTCCTGCTGCCCGGTATCCATAAAAACGATTTGCTTCCACACTGGATGGGTTGGCTTCCAGTGTGATTTCAGCTTTATCATCGACCGTCCACATTTTTGCGAGTGCTTGCAACAAGGCATCAACAGTTTGAGGTGTCATAAGCGAAGGGGTTCCCCCACCGATAAAAATACTCGTAATATGACGTGGACCTATTTTATGGTATTGTGTTTCTATTTCACGTTTAAAAGCTTTTACGAAACGTGGTTGATCAACACCATGGACGCGAACATGCGAATTAAAGTCACAATAAGGACATTTGGCAGCGCAAAAAGGCCAATGAATATAGATGCCAAAAGGTTCATTCATGAGAGTGTCAAAAGGTTTTCTGCTAAAAGCTTGAAAGCACGCGCACGATGAGAGAGGGGTGTTTTATCATTGAGTTTCCAACCATGTTTTTGCTCCGTTGACATTTCGCCAAAAGTATTTTCATAGCCATCTGGTAAAAAAATGGGATCAAAACCAAAACCTTTGTCTCCACGTGGTGGCCAAATAAATGTACCTTCAACACTGCCGCGGAAATAATCTGCATAGGCATCGGACCATGCAATGCAGATAACCGATATAAACCGAGCTTTTCTTTGGCTTTTTTCATGAGCGCCGATTTTTTGAAGTTCGTCTTCTATTTTTTGCATAGCTTTTGAAAAATTACGTGTGCCATCGGATTGAAGAGCCCAATCAGCTGTATAAACGCCTGGTGCACCATCCAGTGCATCCACTTCCAAGCCTGAATCATCAGAGAGAGCAGGCAGTCCTGTATTTTTTGCGGCTGCAAAGGCTTTGATATAAGCATTCTCTTCAAAGGTTACTCCTGTTTCTTTTGGTTCAGGCAAGTCGAGCTCTTTTGCTGATTGTATTTCTAAACCGAAGGGAGCGACCAATGTGGTAATTTCATGCAATTTGCCAGTGTTATGTGTAGCAATGACGAGTTTTTTGCTTGCTATGCTTCTCATATCCATCTCTCTAAAATGAAAAGGGGTGCTCTTTATTATGCTAAAAACCAGTTTAAACAAACATATAATATGAGTTCTTCCAAATTTTACGAGATACGATTTTTTTGAACGTTTATTAATATTTTGTTCAAATGAAATTTTTCGTGTTGATTATAGCATTTTTATGATAAATATGTATTGTGTTTTTGCACTGCTTTAGACTGTTTGACCAAACCTTGGCAAAACTTATATAATAAGAGGGTGTTTTTAGAGTAGTGAATTAATTGTGATGAAGCAAAAACCCATTGATGATGAACTAAAATATCTTGATGAGCGTTCACGTGATATTTTTCGCCATATTGTTGAAGCTTATCTTAATGATGGGGAACCAGTAGGATCACGAAATCTTTCGCGACTTTTGCGACAGACATTATCGCCTGCGACGATTCGCAATGTAATGAGTGATCTTGAACATCTCGGTTTGATTTATGCCCCTCATGTATCTGCAGGGCGTATGCCAACACAATCAGGTTTACGATTTTTTGTTGATGCGTTTATGGAAGCTGGTGATTTGCCAAATGAGGAACGCGAAAGTATTGAAGCTCAAGTCAAGGAGGCTGGCCATGCACAATCAGTTGAACATTTTCTCGTTCAAGCTAGCCAGATTCTTTCAGATCTTTCACGTGGGGCAGGGCTCGTTCTCGCATCAAAATACGAAGGGACGTTGAAGCATATTGAATTTGTGCGCCTTGATGGGCAACAAGCTCTTGCAGTTTTAGTGACTCAACAAGGTGAGGTTGAAAATCGTATTGTTCACTTACCGAAAGGTGTTACCCATGCACAATTAACAGAGGCAACGAATTTTCTTAATGCTCATATTCAGGGGCGTACATTGAGTGAAGCTAAAGAGGAAATTGCACGTTTGTGCTCAGAAACCCGGGCTGCACTCGATCATTTGTCTCATCATCTTGTTGAAACGGGGTTAGCTCTTTGGGGAGGAGAGGATGCTGATCATAAAATCCACCTTATTGTTCGTGGGCGGAGCAATTTGCTTGAAGATGTGAAAGCAGAAGAAGATTTAGAACGGTTACGACACTTGTTTGATGACCTTGAAACACGCGAAAGTATGGCGCAGCTGCTCGATTTAACGGATGAAGGTCCAGGGGTTCGTATCTTTATTGGTTCAGAAAATAAGCTGTTTTCACTTTCTGGTTCTTCCTTAGTGGTGGCACCTTATCGTGATTCACAACAAAGAGTCATTGGCGCTTTAGGCGTTATTGGACCTACACGGCTTAATTATGCAAGGATTGTACCCATGGTTAACTATACGGCTCAACTTGTATCACAACTGTTGCGTTAAAACGATCAAATGAATATTTGTACTATAAATTTCATTATATTAAGATACGTAGAGACCCCTTGATTTTTGTCTGTAAAATTTCGATATCAAGAATAACAAATCTTATGAAGGAATGGAATTTTTATGTCTGATGAAAAAAACAAGTTTACTGACGCTTCATTTGAAAATTGCGATCTGAAAAATCCAGTTGATCGTGATACACTTAAAAAAGCTACTGATGAATTTTTAAAAACGCATGAGGCAGAAATTCATTCAGAAGTTAAAGAAGAAAACAATGAAGTTAGTGATCCCTTGGCTGCTTTGCAGGACGAGAATAAAGAATTAAAAGATCAGCTTTTACGTCTTGTTGCAGATATGGAAAATCTTCGGCGCCGTACTGCACGTGATGTGGCTGATGCGAAGGCCTATTCGATTGCTAATTTCGCACGTGACATGTTATCTGTTTCTGACAATCTCAATCGTGCTTTGGAGGCTATTCCAGAAGGAGCAAAGGAGAATGATGCTGGTTTGAAAACATTAGCTGAGGGTGTTGAAATGACTGAGCGTGCAATGATAGCAGCACTAGAACGTCATGGAGTACAGAAAATTTATCCAGAAGGGCAAAAATTTGATCCTCATTTTCATCAAGCGATGTTTGAAATTCCTAACTGTGATGTTCCAGATAATACCGTTCAGCAAGTTGTGCAAGCCGGTTACATTATCGGTGAACGTGTTCTGCGCCCGGCTATAGTGGGTGTAGCAAAAGGAGAAACAAAAGAAGTGCCTGTGGAATCTGGTTCAGCTTGAAATGCATCAGGAACAATGTCCTGAGTACAAAAGGTAGCCTTACGTTTCTAAATTCGTAAGGCATTTATCAAAGAATTCTAAAGGGTGTTAACACCCTCCTTTTATCCTTGAAGTGCCCACCTTCTTTTTACAACATAAGGGGCATCGCTTAAAGGCGAAGGCGATAAAAGTAGAGCAAAATGGTCAACCTTAAAGGGAGGAAACGAAAAGTCACCTCGAGAAGATAGATAAAAAGGAAGATCTTCAGGTTTAATATCAAGCAGTCGTGCAAGAGTGATATGCGGAGTAAATTGTTTTTTATCAGGATTTAACCCTAAGTTGCTCCGAATACATTCCATTTTTTCATGTAAAAGGCTGAGAGTTTCACAAGGCTCAATACGAACAACAAGAGAATGAGGAGCATTTTCCGAACCAAAAACTTTGAAACCATTCATGTGTAGCATAAAAGGAGGAAGCTTTATTGTGTCAAAGGCACGCATAAGCTCATCGGCTAGAGAGCTTTCAATCTCACCAAAAAAAGACAAAGTGACATGAAAGTTTTGTGGGTTAATCCACTGCGCCTTTAGTAAGCCATTTTGCAGCGATATGAGTGCTTCTGTTGTTTTCTTAGGAATCTGAAGAGCGCTAAACAAACGGTACATGGTATCTGCTAATAGAAAAAAATTTCAATACAAGTTTGACGTTGATAAGTTGAAAGTAAAATATATCACTAGGAGAAAGGATAATAATATAAAAAAGCGGCTAAAAAATGGCCACCATAATTGTAAATTGAGTTCATAAAGCGTATGAATCTAAGAGAGTAGTCCTAACTTCCAATAAAAGCCACATTTGTGTGTTCATCATAAGAATAGAGATCACTACTCGTTGCTATCAATGCTACAAATACAGCCTAAATAAGAAAAGTTGGTAAATCTCTAATTGTAGGATCACCTTTACATTTGTCAAAAATAGATTCAAAGGGGCTTTAATATCTCTATTAAACAGATTATTATACGTATTAAGTGTAGTAACATACTCAACAAACATTCAAATTTGTCAGATATCAGTGTGAAAGGAAGATCACGCAGATATTATCAGAACACAACTGCCATAAGCATTTTCTGCCTACGATAACAGGGATGCTACCTATATAAATATGACATGCTAATACTGCTAAGAAAAAATGAAGAAGCCAATAAAATAATGATAAGAAGAAGTTTCTTCTTATCTTAGGGATGATCAACTGCTTTTTGGGGTTAGAAACTCTAGTTCTCATCTCCAAATTTATTGTTGATAAGTTTTTCAAGAGCGTCGAGAACGTCACTTGCTTCTGGTCCTGAAACGCGAATAGTGAGGTTACAACCGGATGAAGCTGCTAACATCATAAGACCCATAATTGACGAGCCACCAACGATTTTCCCATCCTTTTCAACTTCAACAATGGCGTTGAAATTGTCAACAATTTGTACAAATTTTGCAGAAGCACGCGCGTGCAACCCACGTTTATTACAGATATTGAAATGGCGGCTTAATGTAGATGGAAGAGAATTTTTGGAAAGCATAAGTGTTTAATTATCCGCTATTAAAGTCATACTTGGTACATGTAATATATTTACGTCCTGCTTCTTGCGCTATTCTTAAAGCTTCTGATAATGAAATATCAGGACATTGGCGAATAGAAATTAGTTTAATGAGCATAGGTAAATTCACACCCGCAATCATTTCAACACGCCCTTTTTCAATGGCAGGAATAGCCATATTTGATGGTGTTCCACCGAACACGTCTGTTAATATGATCACCCCATGATTTGTATCTGTAGAGGAAACTGCAGATATAATATCACCTCGGCGCTGGTCCATGTCATCGTCAGGATAGACGCATATCGTTGCGAATTTTTCTTGTGTTCCAACAACATGTTCTACAGCATGCAGAAATTCAACAGCCAGCTCACCGTGCGTTACAAGCACGAGTCCAATCATTTTACAAAAACTCCTGTTAACACAAAGACCCGACCATATGGTAGAGAGAGCATTTTACAAGGCTTTATTCTGCTGCCAAGAAAAATTTTCAAAAAAAAGCAAAAATAACGTTTTTTCCTCTTTTGAAAAAAATTAAACAGATTTTAGCCATATTTTCCTAAAAAAGAATGCCTCAATAGCCTGACAAATGGCTGTACAATCTGCTTCACGAAGGCTAGGGAGCTTTAAAAGAGGAATGTGTAGATCTGCAAATTTAAAAGTCTGATTTGTGGAAAAGCGCTCATATTCAGGACCGAGAAGAACAACGCAATCGATAATTGTTTGTTTTTCAGACTCTATCATATAAAGGCCTGCACCGCGAATCTCAATACCACCTTGCAAATCTTCTGGAGTGTATCCGTGAAGTTTTCCATTTTCCACACAGAGCATTGTATAATCATCACTGATAAGTTTTGCTTTACGTTTTGACCATCCAGCACGGTCGAGCAAGGAAAGGGTGATGGTTGATTTTCCTGAACCAGATGGACCTATAATCAGAAGACCCCTTCCGCCCAATTGGAGGCAATTTGCATAGAGTATTTCATTTTTTGTTTTCATGCCTTTTGCTTTGCGTAAAGGGTTTATTTAGCGAAGGGAAGCATAATAATAAAACGTGCGCCAATTTTACTATTTTCAAGTTTGGGGTCAACAATATTTTCAGCTGTAATTGTCCCATTATGAGCTTCGATGATTTGCCGACTAATAGAAAGGCCGAGTCCTGAGTTTTGTCCAAATGTGTCTTCGCTTGGTCGATCGGTATAGAAGCGCTCAAAAATGCGTTCAATATTCTCTGAACGAATACCAGGGCCATTGTCTTCAATGGTTAAGATGAGGGTTGAAGCATGACTCTTCATAGTTATATAAATTTTGCCATTATCATGGGGAATGAAGGAACGTGCATTTTCAATGAGATTGGAAATAACTTGCCCCAAACGGAGTTCATGTCCCAACACAAGGTAGGCTTTTCCATAAGGACGTGGGACAATATTGAGGCTGATATCAATGGATTGCGTGTTACGGTATACTTCATGAGCAGCATGAACAAGACTTTCCAAAAGCTGTGTCATATCAACGATCTGCGCGGTTTCACGAGCAAGCTCAGCATCGAGTCGTGAGGCATCAGAAATATCAGTAATCAAACGGTCAAGACGACGCACATCATGTTGAATAATTTCAAGTAATTGTTCTTGTGCTTCTTCATTTTTAGCCAGAGGAAGGGTTTCAACAGCACTACGCAGTGAGGTAAGTGGATTTTTTAATTCATGACTTACATCAGCAGCAAAACGTTCAATGGCTTCAATACGCATATAAAGAGCATTGGTCATATCACGAATAGAAGTCGAAAGATGACCAATTTCATCTTCGCGCATTGAGAAATCAGGAATTTCCACGCGTTTATTGTTGCCATTGCGCACACGGTTGGCAGAGGCGGACAATTTGCTTAATGGATGAGCAATCGTATGGGCTAAAAATAAGGAAAGTACCAAAAGCACGCTCCCGACGACAGCAAAGACTTTAAAAATAACCAATCTTTCGCCTTTTACAATGTTGTCAATATCTGAACCAGTGGTTGAAAGAAGAAGCGCACCCACCACTGCCCGATAACGTTGAACAGGCACGGCAACAGAAACGATTAATTGACCTTGTCTGTTGCGGCGTTTGGCGGTAGCAAGAGATCCATTGAGTGCTCGGTAAACTTCTGGATGAGCAATACCCCGGTTTTTTTCTTGCTCTCTATCAATGGCAATACCATTGCCATAAAAGGCGTTTGAAAACCATGAAGTGAGGCGCTCCCACAGGTTTTTTTCAGTTTTAAGTGGAGGTAAATCGTAACTGAAAACTTCACCGCTAGAATAAAGAACGCGCGAATCAAGAAGCAAAGTAGCATCACGATCATAGATACGTGCTCTTGTTGTTTTGGGTGTGATAAGGCGTCGTAAAAGAGGGGCAACTTGTTCAGGATTAATGGGAAAATCCCAAGAGTCTGTTGATTGGGGTGCAGGTGTAACGCTTTCTCCAGCTTGTAATTCCAAAAGTTTTTGGGGGTCGATGAGAATAGAATTCGTATCTACCGTTGCAGAGGCAGCAATGGCTCCAGCAATAATTTTTCCTTTGGTGCATAAGCTTTTGATTTTCGCTTCAATCAGACCATCACGAAATTGATTAAGGTATAAAATGCCTGTAACCAAAATGGCAAGGGCAGCAATATTTAAAATGACAATGCGGCGTGTGAGACTGGAAAAAAGCAATTGTCTGAGAAGACGTCGTATCCGAAAACGGAAATTAGCAAGTATAGAAAAGGGGGGGGAGGGAAAGCCATTTGGTGTTGTTTTTTGCAGGGTTTCCAGTTGAGTATTTTTTGTCATCGATTTGATCGCCGTTCAAATTTTTGCGACAAAACAGCTTCACACTTCGTGGAAACGATAACCTACACCGTAAAGTGTTTCAATCATTGCAAAATCATCATCCACTTGTTTAAACTTTTTACGCAGACGTTTAATGTGACTATCAATGGTGCGGTCATCTACATAAACTTGATCACTATAAGCTGCATCCATCAAAGCATCACGACTTTTCACAACCCCTGGTCTTTGTGCTAAGGTTTGTAGAATCAAGAATTCTGTAACAGTCAGGATAACAGGTTTATCTTTCCATGTACAGGTGTGACGTTCTTGATCCATCACAAGATCTCCGCGTTTAAGAGAGGAGGTAGAAGAGGCTCCTGTTGCAAGCGGTTGGTTACGAGCATTGGCACGGCGCAGAATAGCTTTCACACGCTCAATGAGAAGACGTTGAGAGAAAGGTTTAGTAATAAAATCGTCAGCTCCCATTTTAAGACCAAACAGTTCATCAATTTCATCATCTTTAGAGGTAAGAAAAATAACTGGAATATCAGACTTTTGACGTAATCGGCGCAAAAGTTCCATCCCATCCATTCGGGGCATTTTAATATCAAAAATAGCTAAATGTGGGGGATGTAGTGTTAGATTTTTGAGTGCAGATGCTCCATCTGTATAGCTTTCAACCCGATAGCCTTCTGTTTCGAGCGCAAAAGATAGAGATGTCAAAATATTGCGGTCATCATCAACAAGTACAATCGTTTGCGTGATTGTTGGAGTATCTTTCATGGTTTCTTAGACCTTTCTATTGCTGTTTCAGCAAATCACCTATGCTATTTATATGGGAGTTCGCATTTTTTTTGCAAAACAAATGTGGTACAAATTGTAGCTGAGTAAAAAACTTTTCATCTTTACGGTAAAAGCTTGTTTTATCTCTGCAATTTTATAACGCTTTTGCGCACATTAAGATCCCTATGTGGGGGATAAAGTTGTCAGAGAGGTATTTTTTGTCAAAGTTTCTTTTTATCTTTGTTTCAGAATTAAACAGGTTTGCTTTTGATCGTTGAAGTTTAAAAAATCCTCCTATCTGTTTTAAGAGCAGGGGAAAGAGTGGGATGGCATATGTGAAAAATTTGCACCCACTGCACGAAAGGAGTCCATAATGGGTTTTTTTAATTTTGTTAAAACGGTTGGTGAAAAGCTTGGTATTGGGGACAATGAGCCAAAAGAAGAAGATTTTAAGGCTGCATTCGATAATTTTCAACTCGGCACGGAAAAAATGAATATTCAGGTTGAAAATGGTAAAGCTGTTTTGAGTGGCGAGGTTCCAGATAGGGAAACACTTGAAAAAGCACTTTTGGTTGTTGGCAATTCGCAAGGGATCTCTTCTGTTGATATTGACCAATTAAAGATTACAGATACTACACCTACGAAAGCCTCTCGCTTTTATGAGGTAAAATCAGGTGATAATCTTTGGAAGATTGCTGAAGAAGTTTATGGGAAAGGACAAGGTGGTAAAAACACATTCATTTTTGAAGCCAATAAGCCGATGTTGAAATCACCCGATAAAATTTATCCTGGACAAGTTTTGCGTATTCCTGAAATTGAATGGGCTTAGTCTCAGACAAGGGGCGAATCTTTTGCTTTTTTACGGTGTGTTTTGCAGCGCTAAACAAAAATAAGAAGTGTGAAAAAGTTTTCACACTTCTAAAGTTAAGATATTGATTGAATGGTACTGAAAGAGCTTAGTGATCAAGGAGCTGATTTAGAAGATGATGTTGTGCTCATAGCATTTACAGAGAAATCAACGTTAATTGTTCCCGCCTTTTCAAATGTCAATTTTGCGCTAATTTTGTCACCTGGCTTGAATGGTTGTGAAAGCCCGGTGAACATAATGTGATCACCACCGGGTTTAAGTGTGATTTCGCCATTGCCTGGAATTTCGATGCCATTGTGCCTTTTTTCCATTTTCATGATATCATTGATGACCGCCATAGAGTGGATTTCTGTTGTTTGTACACCGTTTGTTGAAACAGAAATCAAACGGTCTGGTGTATTGCTGTGATTAATAATGTAAAGGTAACCATTGCCGGTTTTCATACCTTTGGGTGTTGCACGCGTCCAAGGATTAAGAATTTCTATGTCGCCAAGTTTATAATATTGAGCGGCTGCAGGCAGAGTTATGAAAGCAAAAAAAAGAACCCACCCAACATTTGTGATAATCTTCTTGAATGGAGACTGTGTATGAGCTGGATCTTTAGACATAAAATTCTTTATTTGTCCGACGATAAATGTCATCATCGATTTACCCTCCTTCGTTAGACTCAATTTTTGAGTACCTTGCCCATTTTAGCAGAGTTTCTGTTTAAAATAAAAGAGAGAATTTCTAGAATTAGATTAATTTGAATGTCAAAGAGAAAGGAATGGGGCTCTTGGTTTTAGAGGAAGGCCATAAGGTTTAAAATGGCAGTGCACTTAAAGGCGAAGGGGGCATTCTTACTCTAGAGGTATGCAGGTAAGAAGAGGAGGGCTATGTCGAGTGTATTCAAGGCACGCTTTCAAACAGCAGTGAAGGATTAAGTGGTTAGAAGTAGAGCTGTGAGCAGATTTACAAATAATTGTCCTCACAAAATATTAGCATTTGGAAATGTTAAATTTAACGTTATAAGTTGTTGATATAAGAAACATTGCAGCCATTGATTTCATAAAGATATGAAGTTTGCAAAAGATTTGGCTAAGAAAAATGTGATATTCGTGGCATAAATCTATCGCATCCGAGCGATCTTTTTAAAAATCTCTCATGTGAGTATCTTGTGTGACTCTGAGAGACCAAGGAAGATATGTAATCATTATCTTTATTTTTTCAATTTTTGTAGGCTTAATATGTTTATTAAGAATCGCAGGAAAGATATACTATGATACCCACATCTTTAATGAATATGGCTTTTGCGTGGAAGTCGAATGCCTATTTTAAAAGAAAAGTTTCATTTTAAGAATGTTTCTCTCATTATTCTCTTGTAGCAGTCAGAGCCTGTTCTTATATACGAAGCAGCAAGGCTTGTTGCGACGTGCGGTTCATGATTTGTGTAATTTGAAATGAAATGCAGGCCTTGAGTATTATAAGGAGCTGTCTTAGAAAGATGCTTGATGAAGGTTGAGGTAGCTTGCTGAATGGAGATTATGATATGGCAAAAGTAATAGGTATTGATTTGGGAACGACTAACTCTTGTGTTGCTGTTATGGATGGCAAAAACGCAAAGGTTATTGAGAATTCAGAAGGAGCGCGGACAACGCCTTCTGTTGTTGCCTTTACTGATGGAGGGGAGCGACTTGTTGGGCAGCCTGCTAAACGGCAGGCAGTTACGAATCCTGAAGGGACAATTTTTGCAGTTAAACGTTTGATTGGGCGTCGTTTTGATGACCCCATGGTTGAAAAAGATAAAGCGCTTGTACCTTATAAAATTGTTAAGGGTGACAATGGTGATGCGTGGGTTGAAGAAGCGGGTAAGAAATATTCTCCGTCACAAATTTCAGCTATGATTTTGCAAAAGATGAAAGAAACTGCCGAGTCTTATCTTGGTGAAAAAGTTGAGCAAGCGGTTATTACTGTTCCTGCTTATTTTAATGATGCACAACGCCAGGCTACCAAAGATGCGGGTAAAATTGCAGGGCTTGAAGTTTTACGAATTATCAATGAGCCAACAGCTGCTGCTTTAGCATATGGTTTGGATAAAAAAGACGGAAAAACGATTGCTGTTTACGACCTTGGTGGTGGTACATTTGATATTTCTGTCCTTGAAATTGGAGATGGCGTTTTTGAAGTTAAATCAACTAATGGAGATACGTTTTTAGGTGGTGAAGACTTCGACATGCGTTTGGTCGGTTATTTTGCAGACGAATTCAAGAAAGAACAAGGAATTGATCTAAAAAATGATAAACTGGCGTTGCAGCGTTTAAAAGAGGCGGCAGAAAAAGCAAAGATTGAACTTTCTTCTTCACAGCAAACAGAAATCAATTTGCCGTTTATCACAGCAGATCAATCTGGTCCCAAGCACTTAACGATGAAATTGACTCGGGCAAAATTTGAATCTCTCGTTGATGATTTAGTTCAGCGCACTATCGAGCCTTGTAAAGCCGCACTGAAAGATGCAGGACTGAAAGCTGGTGAGATTGACGAAGTTGTTTTAGTGGGTGGTATGACGCGTATGCCCAAGATTCAGGAAGTTGTACAAAGCTTCTTCGGCAAAGATCCACACAAAGGTGTTAATCCTGATGAAGTTGTGGCGATGGGAGCTGCCATTCAAGGGGGTGTTTTGCAGGGCGATGTAAAAGATGTTTTGCTGTTGGATGTCACACCTTTATCTTTGGGTATTGAAACGTTGGGTGGGGTTTTCACACGTCTTATTGAACGCAATACCACTATCCCAACTAAAAAATCACAAGTTTTTTCAACAGCTGATGATAATCAGAATGCTGTGACTATTCGTGTTTTCCAAGGTGAGCGCGAAATGGCTAATGATAACAAGTTACTTGCTCAATTTGATCTTGTCGGTATTCCACCAGCCCCGCGTGGCGTGCCTCAGATTGAGGTTACTTTTGATATTGATGCGAATGGTATTGTAAATGTTTCGGCAAAGGATAAAGGAACCGGTAAAGAGCATCAAATTCGTATTCAGGCATCAGGTGGTTTAAGTGACGCTGACATCGAAAAAATGGTAAAGGATGCAGAAGAGCATGCGGCTGAAGACAAAAAACGCCGTGAAGGTGTCGAAGCCAGAAATCAAGCAGAAGCTCTTATCCATTCAACTGAAAAATCGCTTACGGAATATGGCGATAAGATATCAACTGAAGAGAAAGAACAGATTGAAACTGCAATATCTGATTTGAAGTCTGCACTTGATGGTACCGATCCTGAAGAAGTAACAGCAAAAATGCAGAAATTAGCAGAAGTCAGTATGAAGCTTGGGCAGGCTATGTATGAAGCTTCACAAGCAGCAACAGCCAACACTGAAACAGATACAAAAAGTGATGATGTGAGTGATGATGTTGTCGATGCTGATTTTGAAGAAATTAGTGATAAGAAGAAATAAGTGTAGCAACTGTGTTGATCAGATAATAAACCCAGCCTTTGAAACATAAGGATGGGCTTTATTATTTGAGATGAGTTGCAACTTTATTGTGAAAAATATAAATTGAAAGCAAATGTTATTCATGAAGATGGATGACAAGAAATTATCAGGAATACATGATGAAGGTCGATTATTATGAAATTCTTGGCGTGACTCGCGAATGTGATGATAAAAAGCTGAAATCTGCTTTTCGTAAGCTGGCAATGCAAT
Organism: Bartonella quintana; assembly: GCF_009936175.1. Classification (NCBI taxonomy): domain Bacteria; kingdom Pseudomonadati; phylum Pseudomonadota; class Alphaproteobacteria; order Hyphomicrobiales; family Bartonellaceae; genus Bartonella; species Bartonella quintana. The sequence continues at coordinate 81,653 of NZ_AP019773.1, forward strand.
ATCATCCTGATCGCAATGCGGGGGATAAAGAGGCAGAGCGGAGATTCAAAGAAATTGGCGAAGCTTATGAAGTTCTCAAAGATCCTCAAAAGCGAGCTGCTTATGACCGATTTGGTCACGCGGCTTTTGAAAATAACAATCAAGGAGGAGGAAATCCCTTTGGTGGTTTTGCTGCTGGTGGATTTTCTGACATTTTTGAAGATTTTTTTGGCGAGATTATGGGGGGTGGGCACCGTAAGCGCAGTGATGGTCGTGAGCGTGGCGCAGATTTGAGTTATAATATGGAAGTGACCTTAGAAGAGGCATTTTCAGGAAAAACTGCGCAAATTAATATTCCCAGTTCTATTGTTTGTGATTCTTGTGAAGGGTCAGGCGCGAAAAAAGGTTCTAAGCCACAAATTTGTGGGACTTGTCATGGGGCTGGCCGCGTCCGTGCTGCACAAGGTTTCTTTTCCATTGAAAGAACATGTCATGCATGTAATGGGCGTGGTGAGGTCATTACGGATCCATGTCCAAAATGCCAGGGAACAAGACGGGTAGAAAAAAATCGTTCGTTAAGCGTAAACATCCCAGCTGGTATCGAAGATGGTACGCGTATTCGTCTTTCTGGTGAGGGAGACGCTGGCATTCGTGGTGGTCCTAACGGTGATCTTTATATTTTTCTTTCCGTTAAACCGCATGAATTTTTTCAGCGAGAGGGAGCAGATCTTCATTGTCGTATTCCTCTTTCAATGGTTACAGCTGCTTTAGGAGGGGAATTTGAAGTTTCCGACCTTGATGGTATCAAAGCACGTGTTAAGATTCCAGAAGGGACACAAAATGGACGTCAGTTTCGCCTTAAAGGCAAAGGAATGCCTATGTTACGTCGTCAGCAGGTGAGAGGTGATCTTTATATTCATATCACTATTGAAACACCGCAGAAATTGACGCAAGAGCAACGTGAATTATTACAAAAATTTGAAAAGCTTTCAAATCATGAGAATTCACCGCAATCACATGGTTTTTTCTCACGTATGAAAGAGTTTTTTGAAAATATTTCCGGTCAAAACTAGTGAAGTCCGTTAGCATGAATGTAGGGAGAGTGTCCTTGAAAGATTGCTTTAATTAATTTTTCTATTGCATCATAATCTTTGGAAGGGTTAACATTCTTCTTGCTTGAAGAGAGAAAAGTTTTTACTGGTTATTTTAGGATGCGTTCCTATTGTTCGATTGGTTTTTATATTGCATTTCACAGCTCTATGAGCCACTTTTATTTCGAGTACTATGAAATTTGAACGGGAGCTTATCCATTGTGACAATTCATTGACTATTAAGACACTGTCATGTATTCAAGCGTTTTTTGAGAATGGGGATCAAACGATCGAAGCTTTTCCTTGTTTGATACGTTGCAGCCACTTCTATTAATGGGAAGGGGCATGAACGAGTATCAATGTTTTAATGCTTCAAGGTTGTAATATTCCGAATCCTCATTTTATGCTTCCTCATGCAGTGAATGCCTATAAATTAATGTTAATGAATTATGGATATTTCTTTAAGCGAACGGAAATGACAATTTTCAGTTTGAATATTTTTATCTAGAAAAGCGATTTTACGATTCTGATTTTATCTTATATGTCGTCAAGAACTTTTATTTTTAGCAATGGACAATGTGATTTTGCTACAATTTTTTTAATGTGATTCTGTTGTTTTGCTCAGTGCTTTATAAAAAGCCGAGATATCTTTCCAACTTTAGCCAACATGCTTTGCATTTTATGGCATTGTTTGCCCATATGTAAAGCACGTGCTTTAACTATTGCTTGTAAATCGATATTTCACCCTAAGGCAGCAGCATGTTTGAGATAAATATGGAGACGATTTAATGCTTCCTCTGCTGTTGCAGTTTTTATATGTCAGATTGAGGCGAGGGTTGAGTCATTTCGGAAATGGGGATACAGCAAATCATTGCACTGCTCATTCACAAATTTGCTTTAAAGAGACATTTTGACTAAGTCTTAAACTCATCTCATAATGGTGTCTGTGAAGAGTATAGCTTAGAAATCCATAGGGTACCAATATTCTTATACTTATGAAGGTATCAGCCCGACGTTATCATGATATTTGTCAGCTTATTCCTTTCTAAAACAGATGTTTATCCACACACCAATTCCTCTTGTAACGTATAAGTAAACGGTTGCTTTTTGATTCTAAATGCAAGGATTTTACAGTATTTGGTGCTCTCATTCAAGTTGGAAAGCAATAAAATATTCATTAAAAACAACATATTATTGTTTTTAGAGCATGTCTGGTGGTGGATTATTTAAGTCATATTTTCTGATTTTCATTATGAGGAAAAAGGTGGTTTTTAGGTCAAAATGTAGCCTAAGTGAGGGATATTTACGACTTAACCATGTTTTGGATGGGCAATATAGTGATTAACTTTACTATTATAAAAATTTTTATTTTCATTCTATAAAATCAATAGTTGTATATATTCATTGTTAAAGATTCTGCTATAGGGTAAACTCAGTGAGTGAATAATGTACGGCGTGACTTAAAAATTCTTCTAAATTCTATTTTCAAGTTTTATACATAAGGTCATAAAACAATGGCATTTTGTACAGCTATTCTGTTTAATTCTTTTATGCCAATTCTTTTCAAGGAAGATGCTTTTATTACATCTCGTTATTACTTTGGTGGTAATTTAAAGAAAAATCGATGATTTTCAGGGGGATGGATAAAGTCTTTTTCGCTTTTCCTAAATTCCACTCAGAGATGGTAAAAGGCAATGAGGAGGCTCTTTTAATGGATAATGTTGAAAATTGTGCTGCAGATGTTTTTGAAAGACAAGCAGCATTTTTATCGTCTGCTTTACCTTATATGCAAAAATACGAAAATGAAACGGTCGTTGTAAAATATGGCGGTCATGCTATGGGTGATTCTACTTTGGGGCGGGCATTCGCGCGTGATATTGCTCTGTTGAAGCAATCAGGTATTAACCCCGTTGTTGTTCATGGTGGAGGTCCTCAAATTGCTGAAATTTTGATGAAAATGGGGATTGAGTCGCGGTTTGAAAACGGTTTACGCGTAACCGATGAACGAATCGTTGAAGTTGTTGAAATGGTTTTAGCAGGTTCCATAAACAAAGAAATAGTCGCTCTCATAAACGCTGAAGGTGAATGGGCAATAGGGCTGTGTGGCAAGGATGGCAATATGGTTTTTGCCGAAAAGGCTTATAAAACTGTGATTGATCCCGATTCGCATATTGAACGTGTTTTGGATTTGGGATTTGTGGGTGAACCTGTTGAAGTTGATCGTACATTGTTGGATCTTTTGGCATGTTCTGAAATGATTCCAGTTCTTGCTCCTGTAGCTCCAGGCCGCGATGGCAAAACCTATAATATTAATGCTGATATTTTTGCTGGGGCCATTGCTGGTGCATTAGAGGCCAAACGCCTTTTGTTTTTGACTGATGTGCCTGGTGTATTGAATAAAAAGGGTAAACTTTTAAAGGAATTGACAATCTCTGAAGTTGAAAATCTCATCAAAAATGGAACAATTTCAGGTGGCATGATTCCAAAAGTAGAAACTTGTATGAAGGCTCTTCAAAATGGGGTGGAAGGTGTTGTCATTTTAAATGGCAAAACCCCCCATTCTGTCTTACTAGAACTGTTTACTGAACAGGGAGCTGGAACGCTTATTGTTTCGTAAGACATAGAGAATAAATTGGAGGATGAAGCCTTTTATGAGTAATATAAAGCAATTAAAATGCTCTTTATTAAGCAAACAGGAGTTGGCATTATTTGCTGCAACAATATTGTGGGGCATTACATTTTTAGTGATTCACATCGCAGTACGCTATAGTGGGCCTCTCTTCTTTGTTGGATTTCGTTTTACTGTTGCATCGCTGATATGTGGGGCAATTTTTTGGCGCTCTATGAAAGGTATAACTGTTTATGAAATTTTTGCTGGGATGGCTGTTGGTTTGGGGATGTTTTTGGGTTATGCTTTTCAAGCTATGGGGCTTCAAACGATTATTAGTAGTCAGTCGGCTTTTATCACGGCGCTTTATATTCCGATAGTTCCAGTGTTGCAATGGATTATTTTTAAAAAGCCACCTCGTTTAGCTTGTTGGGTTGGTATTATTTTCGCTTTTATTGGGCTTATACTTGTTTCTGGACAAAAGTCAGGAAGGTTTGATTTTTCAAAAGGTGAAATTTTAACTTTGTTAGGTGCTTTAGCAATTGCTGGAGAAATTATACTCATCGGAATTTTTGCCAACAAAGTTGATAGTCGGCGCGTAACGGTTTTACAGTTATGTTTTAGTGGTCTTTTTTCATTTTTTTGTATGCCTTTGAGTGGTGAAAGCATTCCTGAATTTTCGTGGGTGTGGTTGAGTATTGGTATAGGATTGGCTTTTATGAGTGCCATCATTCAATTGGCGATGAATTGGGCACAAAAGTCTATTTCGCCTACACGTGCAACACTCATTTACGCAGGAGAACCTGTATGGGCTGGTATTGTTGGGCGTTTGGCTGGTGAACGTTTATCTCCTTTAGCTTTATTAGGAGGAGCACTTATTTTGATTGGGATTATCGTGGCTGAATTACAACCTTCACAATGGCGTAAAAAAAATAAAATGATTGAAAAAATAGATTAACTTTGCACCTCTCTTATTATGATTTTATTTCGTGATATTTCCACTTGAGGAGATTTCATTTTTGTTGTTTCTTCAACGAAATAAAATGGGCTCTTGATGTGTTTTTCGTCTTTAAAGAGAGGAAAAAACGCAATCTTATAGAAAAGTGTGATTTTTTTCAAAAGATATCGTGTAAGAGAGCATCTTTCTAAGATTTTGATAGTTTAGAGGATTTATTGCTCCGATTTTAAGCTTTTTTCATTTTGTATAAGATTGACGAAAAAAGCAACGTATTGTGTGTAAATAAAAAACAGCATTTCTTACGAATTTGATCCAAATCTAAACTCTATACGCATTTTCTAATATTATACGGGCATATGAGTAATAAACCGAACGGATATGAAAAAGAGTTAAGAGCATTTGGCTACTTTTCAATTATTGGTAGTGCGTTTAGCAAAAAAGCCTCGTTTTTTAGGTTATGAAGAGTTGTGTTTTAAGGAGGTCTTTTCGTTTATATTTTTTAAAGGTTTTCGAAGGGACATAATTGGCCTTTGCATTTTATTTTATTCTTTGCTAAATCGCCCGTATGACAGTAGATCGTAATTATATCCGCAATTTTTCCATCGTGGCGCACATCGATCACGGAAAGTCAACATTAGCTGATCGTTTGATTCAAATGACAGGAGGGCTTGAAACACGGGAGATGAAAGAGCAAGTGCTTGATTCCATGGATATTGAGCGGGAACGTGGCATTACTATTAAGGCACAAACGGTACGCTTGCACTATAAAGCAAAAAATGGTGAAACCTACATTTTAAATCTTATTGATACGCCCGGTCATGTTGATTTTGCTTATGAGGTATCACGTTCATTGGCGGCTTGTGAGGGTTCACTTTTAGTTGTAGATGCGAGCCAAGGTGTGGAAGCGCAGACGTTGGCAAATGTTTATCAAGCCATTGATAATTCTCATGAATTGGTTGTTGTGCTCAATAAGGTCGATCTTCCAGCAGCAGAACCTGAGCGTGTTAAAGAACAAATTGAAGATGTGATTGGTATCGATACATCTGAGGCTGTAGAAATATCTGCAAAAACAGGGTTTGGTGTTCCAGATGTTTTAGAAGCAATTGTAAGGCAATTGCCACCTCCGCATATTGGTGATGTTAAAAACCCCCTGAAAGTAATGTTGGTTGACAGTTGGTATGATGCATATCTTGGCGTGATCGTTTTGGTACGGGTAATAGATGGTATCTTAAAAAAAGGTCAAATCATTCGCATGATGGGTACAGGAGTAAAATATCTTGTTGAACGCGTTGGTGTGTTTACCCCTAAAATGGTGCAGGTTGATACGTTAGGGCCAGGAGAGATTGGTTTTATCACGGCTTCTATCAAAGAGGTTGCTGATACGCGGGTTGGCGATACTATTACTGAAGAGCGTCGTCCTTGTGAAAATGCTTTGCCTGGTTTTAAACCAGCTCAACCGGTTGTCTTTTGTGGAATTTTTCCCATTGATGCTGCTGATTTTGATTGTTTACGTGCAGCCATGGGCAAATTGCGCTTAAATGATGCCAGTTTTTCTTTTGAAATGGAAACATCAGCAGCTTTGGGGTTTGGTTTTCGTTGTGGTTTTTTAGGGCTTCTTCATCTTGAAATTATCCAAGAGCGTTTGGAACGCGAATTTAATTTGGATTTAATTGCGACAGCACCTTCGGTTGTTTATCGCATGAATATGAATAATGGTTCTGTTAAGGAATTGCACAATCCAGCAGATATGCCTGATCTTGTTAAAGTTTCTTCCATTGAAGAACCATGGATTCGGGCAACAATTATGACCCCTGATGATTATCTTGGGGCCATTCTAGAACTTTGCCAAGAACGGCGGGGGATACAGGTTGGTTTGTCCTATGTTGGGACGCGCGCCATGGTGACATACAATTTACCGCTCAATGAAGTCGTTTTTGATTTTTATGATCGTTTAAAATCAATCTCAAAGGGGTATGCTTCCTTCGATTATCAAATGACGGATTATTCTGAAGGCGATTTGGTTAAAATGTCTATTTTGGTGAATGGAGAGTCTATTGATGCATTGTCGATGCTTGTGCACCGTACTGTTGCAGAAAAGCGTGGGCGTTCTATGTGCGAAAAACTGAAAGATCTTATTCCTCAGCATATGTTTCAGATTCCAATTCAAGCAGCAATCGGTGGTAAAATTATTGCTCGTGAAACAATTCGTGCTTTGCGTAAAGATGTAACGGCTAAATGTTACGGGGGTGATGTGACGCGTAAGCGCAAACTTTTGGAAAAGCAAAAAGAAGGAAAAAAGCGGATGCGTCAATTCGGAAAAGTAGAAATTCCGCAATCGGCTTTTATTGAAGCGCTTAAAATGAGTAAATAATAAAAAAAGGGAGAATTCTCCCTCATTAATTGCACTTTTTTTGTTTCCTGGTTAAAGTTCTTGAAGAATATTCTTAGTCACGCAATAGATCGTTAATAGATGTTTTTTCTCGTGTTTTTTGATCGACGCGTTTCACTATGACAGCACAATAAAGGTTTGGACCTACTTCACCATTTGGTAATGGCTTTCCGGGTAGAGAACCTGGGACAACAACAGAATAAGCTGGTACTTCACCTATAAACACTTCCCCTGTTGTACGATCAATAATCTTTGTAGACTTTCCAATAAAGACTCCCATTCCTAAAACAGCGCCTTCACGGATAATGCAACCTTCGACGACTTCGGAGCGTGCACCGATAAAACAATGATCTTCAATAATGGTTGGGTTTGCTTGCAGTGGTTCCAAAACACCTCCAATACCAACGCCGCCAGAGAGATGGACATGTTTACCAATTTGTGCACAGGAACCAACGGTTGCCCATGTATCAACCATTGTTCCTTCATCGATAAAGGCACCAAGATTCACAAAGGATGGCATTAATATGACGTTGGGTGCAATGTAGGCAGAATGACGTACGATAGTTCCAGGAACAGAACGGAAATTAGCTTTTTTAAAGTCAGTTTCTTGCCAATTAGAAAATTTCGAAGGGACTTTATCCCACCAGTATGTTCCATTTACCCCACCAGCAATAATCTGCATAGGATTAAGTCGAAAAAAGAGAAGAACAGCTTTTTTCAACCATTGATGAACATGCCATTGCCCATTTTTTTGACGTTCTGCTACACGGATTTCACCTTTATCAAGAAGATTTAATGCGTGTTCGACACTTTCACGAATTTCGCCTTTTGTTGTGGTCTTGATAGAATCGCGATCATCAAATGCTTTTTCAATAATCATTTCAAGTTGTGTGAGATTGGTCATGACCAGAGTTCCGTTAAATAAGTTGAAAGCTTCAAGATGTATTTCTATGACCTACGCGAAGAAATGTATTCAGTCAATAAAACAATAAGAAAGCAGGACAGGTGCATGAAAAAAGGCTATAAAGGAAAAAGAGAAGAAGAGCAGAAAAATTGGATGCCTCTTATTTGTGCAAAAGATACTCTAAAACAAGGCTATGAAATTTCTAATCTAGCACAAATGCGTTCGTCTGCTTATCGTTTGGCTTATATTGATCAGGACTTTATGATGCGTCCTGACCTACGTTCACAGCGTATAAGTCTTGAGTTTTTAAAACCGGAAATAACGCTTCAAGACTATGATATTCAATCAACAGTTGTTTTATTTGGTAGTGCTCGTATTTTTGAATCCGGGAAAGACGCGTGGGCAGCAAAAAATGAAACGCAAAAGAAAAATTTGCATGCTATGTCACATTATTACGATGAGGCAAGAGAATTTGCCCGTTTATGTTCACGTTATTCTGCAACGACCGAGTATCGTGAATTTGTGGTTGTCACTGGGGGAGGACCAGGGGTAATGGAAGCGGGAAATCGTGGTGCTGCTGATGTTGGCGCACCAACGATTGGTTTAAATGTTGTTTTACTACATGAACAAGAGCCCAATCCTTATGTGACACCGCATTTGTGTTTTAATTTTCATTATTTAGGGATGCGCAAAATGCATTTTTTAATGCGGGCAAAGGCATTAGCCGTTTTTCCTGGAGGATTCGGCACTTTAGATGAATTATTTGAGACGTTAACTTTAATGCAGACGGGACGTATGAAACAAGTTCCCCTCTTAATGTTTGGCAAGGAATTTTGGGACAATGTTATCAATTTTGATTATCTGTCTACACAAGGTATGATATCCCCTTCCGATGTCAATTTTGTGAAATTTGTTAAAACAGCGGCGGAAGCTTTTGAAGAAATTCGTTCCTTTTATAAGCTCCCTTAACTTTTTTTGAGGAAATAACTTTTAAAAAATAGTTAATAGTCGACTTGTGTCAAATAAAGTCCTGAAGGAGGTGCAACCATGCCACAACGCTTACGATCTTTAGCATGGAGAGCTGCTTCAAGATCTTGAGCAGTCCAACGTCCAATACCAACTTCCATGAGGCTTCCTGCAAATGAACGGATTTGATGATGAAGAAAAGAGCGGGCTTGTGCATAGAGGAAGATCTCTTCTCCTTCCTTGTAAACATCGAGACGTTCAAGGGTACGAATAGGACTTTTGGCTTGGCAATGGGCTGAGCGGAAAGTGGTGAAATCATGTTGTCCTACAAGTTTTTGAGCAGCTTGATGCATAGCGTCAACATTGAGAGGTTTTGGTATCCACCATACGCGTTTGATATTTAGGGCTGGTGGTGAGAGACGATTGAGAATTTTAAAGAGATAATGGCGTTTGATTGCGGAGAATCGTGCATCAAAGCTATCCGGGACATTTTGTACGTTTAGGACGGCAATCTCTTCTCCCTGTTTTTGTAAATAAGCATTGAGTGCATCGCGGACAGTATATGTTTGCCAATTTTTGATGAAATCAACATGTGCAACTTGTCCTGTAGCATGAACACCAGCGTCAGTTCTGCCGGCTGTTGTAATGGTTAATTGTTGTCCACTAAAATGAAAAATAGCCTGTTCAAGGGCACTTTGTATGGTATGAAGTTCTGCTTGGCGTTGCCAGCCAGCATAATTTGAGCCATCATATTCAAGGGTGAGTTTAAAACGTGGCATATCAAAAAACAGTAGAAAGACGAGCACCTCGCAAAAATGCTGCGCTATCAAGAATTTTACCACCAGATTTTTGGAGGGAAGTTATTTCTATCCGCCCTTGTCCACAATGAATAATTAAAGAATTGGGTTCTATCCACCCAATTTCACGAGAAGGGCCTTTTGTTAAGCGACTTCCGAGAATTTTTACGCGTTCTTCTCGACCGGCGATATTCATTTTGCACCAACAACCAGGAAAGGGAGAAAGAGCACGGATCTGCCTATGAATAAATTCTGCAGATTTTGTCCAATCAATGCGCGTTTCTTCCTTTTTGATTTTTGAGGCATAGGTTATATTTTCCTCTGATTGTGGAGTAAGTTTAAGTTGCCCTTTTTCAAGAGTCGATAGCATTTCTATCATAAGTTCTGCACCGATATGTGAGAGCTTGTTTGAAAGTTCATCGGCGGTGGTGTTATCAGTAATGGGGATAGAGCGAGATAAAGCGATAGATCCGGTATCAAGTCCTTCATCCATTTTCATAATCATTATCCCTGTTTCCTTATCACCAGCCATAATTGCACGCTGAATAGGCGCAGCACCACGCCAACGTGGTAAAAGTGAAGCGTGGGCATTGAAACAACCCAAACGCGGTGTTTCAAGAATGGCTTTCGGTAAGAATAGTCCATAGGCAACAACAATAGCAACATCGACAGCAAGTTCTGCGAATTGTGCTTGTTTTTCGGCTGTTTTGAGTGTCTGTGGTGTGAAAACAGGAATGGATTTTGCTTGTGCTGCATTTTGAACGGGTGAGGGGATCATTTTAAGACCACGACGTCCTGCTGGGCGGGGGGGTTGGCTATAAACAGCTACAATATCATGGCCAGCATCCAATAAAGCATGTAAAATGGGAACGGAAAAATGAGGTGTTCCCATAAAACTTAATCGTAATCCCATTACAAAATTGCTTCCTGTGCGTTTTTTTCTTTTGCGCGTTTTTTAAATTTTCGTATCACCATATCGCGTTTGATTTTCGAAATGTGATCAATAAAAAGGCGACCATTTAAATGGTCGATTTCGTGTTGCAAACAAGTAGCCAGGAGATGATCTGCCTCAATTTCTGTTTGTTTTCCTTCGCGATCTTGATAGCGAACACAGAGACGTTTGGGCCGTTCGATTTCTGTATAATACTCTGGAATAGAAAGGCAACCTTCTTTGCAAATATTACGCTCATCGGAAAGCCATAAGATTTCAGGATTAATAATAACAAGCGGATTTTTTTGGGTTTCATTTCTAGAGACATCTATGACCAACATGCGTAGTGGTATCCCAATCTGAATAGCGGCAAGGCCAACACCTTGGGCATCATACATCGTTTCCAACATATCATCTGCGAGTTTTTGGATGGTTGAATCAACATGCTCGACAGGTTTGGACACTTCCCGTAAAATTGGATCAGGTAAAATAACTAAAGGTTTAATTGGCATGGATGCAGATTAATCAATGGTTTGTTATAGGTCAATATTGAATAACGGATTTTTGCGCTTTTTTAGATAAGAGCGTTATATTATTTCCCATGTTTGATTCGTTTCTTTCTTTTATGCTCTTTGGTGAACCTTTTGCTAAACTGATACATCTACTTTTGCTTATACTCGTTTGCTTGGCATTTTTTATGCTGTTACATTCTCATCGAAAAAAAACACTTTTGGAAAGTGAAACTGCTGAACGCGCCCGTGAGGCACAAATGCAAATGGCGACATTGCTGAAAACACAAGCTGAAATGCAAGGGCGGATGCAAGCTATGGCAGAAATTTTTGGTCAAAGACAGGCTGAATTGAATAAATCTATTCATGAGCAATTCAATGGGATGGCAACCAATTTGGGTCACACTCTTCAGGTGCAGACAAAATCTACTTATGAAAGTTTGACTCGTTTGCAAGAGCGTTTAGCGGTAATTGATGCGGCGCAAAATAATCTTCAATCACTTACGGGACAGGTTGTTGAGCTACAGGCTATTTTAAGCAATAAGCAGACGCGTGGCACTTTTGGTCAAGGGCGGATGGAAGCAATTATTGCCGATGCTTTACCAACGAATGCGTATGTTTTCCAAGCGACTCTTTCAAATGGAAAACGACCAGATTGTCTCATTCATATGCCTCATGAGGCACCCTCTCTTGTTATTGATGCTAAATTTCCTCTAGAGGCTTGGAATGCGATGCGTGCAGCATCATCATCTCAAGAACGCCAAAATGCAGAGCGCCAATTTCGCACTGATATGGAGGTACATATTCGTGATATTACACAAAAATATTTGATTCCTGGAGAAACCCACGATACTGCTTTTCTCTTTGTACCATCGGAATCGATTTTTGCAACAATTTATGAAGATTTTGAGCCATTGGTACAAAAAGCCAATCGGGCGCATGTGATTATTGTATCACCATCTTTGTTAATGCTATCTGTTCAGGTTGTACAAACGATTATGAAAGATGCACGGATGCGGGAACAAGCACATTTTATCCAGTCAGAAGTAGCAAAATTGATGGAAGATTTTGAACGAATGGATACACGTGTTCGCGCTTTACAGAAACACTTTTACAAAGTGGGCGAGGATATTGAAGGGATTTTAACATCATCCTCTAAAATTATAAAACGGGCTAACCGTATTGAAGCTTTTGAATTAAAGGAGAAGGATTCTGTGTCAGCGCAAATGGCAACTTCTGGTCAATCGCAAACATTACATTTTGTTGATGAGGAATAAAGTAAGGGTTTCACTACAACAGAATGTGATTGTATCCTTTGTTGATTGATAGTAATTTTTTAGTATCCATAGTGTGCGTTTTATTTTTTAATGAGAGGAAGAGAAAATATGCGACACCTTTTGTTTTTAGGAGCATTGGTGTTTTTTTTGGGAGGGTGTGCAAAAAAACCTCCTATATATACAAGCAATGTTTGCGCTATTTTAGCTCAAAAAGATGGTTTTTTTGATAATTGGGAAAAGGCTGCTAAAAAAGCAGAAATGCGCTACGCCATTCCTATGTCTATTATTCTTGCAACCATTAATGTGGAATCAAGTTTTCATCATAATGCACGTCCTCCACGCAAAAAACTCTTTGGTTTTATTCCATGGAAACGTCAGTCGACAGCTTATGGTTATGCTCAAGCTCTTGACGGTACATGGGCAATGTATCTCCGCTCTACAGGAAAATCTTTTGCTCGACGTACCAATTTTGCAGATGCTGCTGATTTTGTTGCTTGGTATCATCGTCAAACTGTTCAACAGAATGGTGTGAGGTTTAATGATGCCTATAGACTTTATTTAAATTATCATATGGGACACGGTGCTTATGCGCGTAGTGGGGGTCGTGTAACTGCAGCACTTGCACAGGCAGCAGAACGTATGGCAGAAATATCGAGCCACTATGAACAACAATTAAGGACATGTAGACGGCGTTAGGGGGACTGTGAAAATATCTGAATCGGGGATTGGAGTGGTTTTGAAATTGATTCGATAACCAGATTTGTCATGATTGAATGGACAGATATAGCTTTTCTTGTTACACAAATTAAGTAAATCCAGGCGATAGGAGGAGGCTTTTGCAATGTATTTGGGAGGACGATGTAAAGGATATTTTTATAAAAATCTTTTTTGAGAAGAAGATCTTGTTTCAAGAAGTAAAAAGTTCAACATAAAAATCTGGCAGAATGATCCGCCAAATAAAATTGATCAACAAAAGCCTCTCTATCAAAGGGGAAAAAATAAACGTTGCTGTTCAAAAAGATGAGTGGTCTGTAAACAGAAAAGCTTGAAATTAAGCTCCACCGTACTTCTTGATTAAAAAGAACTATGATTCCTTAAAACCAGAATTATTTTCTTCCAGTTTATCCAGAGAAAAAGGTTTTCCATCGTGCTTTATCGGGCAACGGACGAATCTATAAGTATGGGTCAGTTGTTTTTTTGTGAAGCAATCTAAGTTTTGTGCATTAAATTAAGATTTGAGATAAAAGTAGAATGGTAGTAATGTTCCATTTGTAAAGAACAGGCATATTACTACGCAGAAGCATTTCATCAGTTAAGGATTGACAAAGGATTTACGATTTATTGAGGATAAGTCTCTCTCAGTACACGTGAGGACTAAAAACCTTACCCAATGCTTTGTGAAATGGGTTCATTTTCTTTTAAGCGTGTGGACTCAATGGCAAAAATTTCCCCTTTGCATTTCACGCAAGTAGTCTAGCACCCACGGCAAAGTGGCATGGCATCTATTAATAAATGTTATCAATCCTGGTGTCAGAAAGATGGCCGGTATTTAGTTTTTGAAGATCTTATCAAGAATTTACAGGTTATGATGGTAAAACTGTAAGGATCAATACTCCCTTTATCTTGGTCCATCTCTATGCTGGAAACTATAAATTGTGCAGCAGGCTATAAAGAAGATAAGCATGAGAGGGAAGCGTTGGCAAAAAGCAAGCCAAATTTATCCTCGAAGCGTCATGCTGTGGTGGATGTTTTGAGTCAAGCTTTACATGTTCTTCTTAACAATAAGAGACTGCAATGATATTATCCAAGCAGATCAGCTTCTTTATGGGGGATAAAAATATGCAAGTTATTACTTCTAAAGGTTACACCTCAAAGATACGAAGAGAATGGGTGAAAAAGCAAGACAGCGTCACTGTTCTTGCTTGCCGCTTAAAGGGGTAAACAACACAGAACAATAGCGAACAATTTTAAAAAGAACGCTATCTTATCGAAGGCTTCTTCAATAAATGCAATCACTTTAGACGTATCTCCTCGTGGGAGGATAAAGAGCTTCTTCTTTTATGGAATTGTTTTTTTAAGCTCCAATCATCCTCTGGCTTAGAGATTGAAGTACACACAATTTAATGCAGAGTTACAATTTGTAGTTCATGCTCATTGGCTCCTGCAAGAGCGATAGAGCGCTCATCGGATAAAATGATCGGATAACCTGTTTCACCAAAAAGAGCCCATATTGTAATGCCTGGGGTCATTGGTGGAAGATCTGGAAAGTTTTTAGCTAGATCATCTGTACAAACTTTTTTTAAATAAGCAACCTGGCCTGTATCAGAATGGGTCATATCTTGCAACGACAAATTTTGTTTATGCTCTCCCATTTCATTATTCCTTTACGCTTCAACTTTATGACTCAGCACTACTGACTTTAATTGGAATCTGCTTTATTTGTTTTTTTGATTTCGGTTGGTATAAGTTAATTGATAAAAGACCATTTTTCAACTCGGCATTTGTGACGTGCATTCCTTCAGCAAGAACAAACGTACGTTGGAATTGGCGTGCAGCTATACCACGATATAAATATTGACGGTTTTGATTGTCGGTTTGTTTGCCATGAATGATCAGTTGATTGCAGTCTAGAAAAATAGTGAGATTATTGACTTTAAATCCGGCAACAGCCAAAGTGATGCGTATATGGTTTGCTTCATCGTTTTTGTGTAAACGCTCTATATTATAGGCTGGATAGGTCTCATCAGCTTTATTAATACGTCGCAATGTTTTCTCCACCGCTTCAAATCCTAAAAGAAGGGGATTGGAGAAAGGCGTCACATGTGTCATTGTGAATGTCCTCTTCAAAGCGGCTATACTCTAAAAAAAGCGTTTGTTCTATCCCTCTCATATGGCAAGTGTAAGTGGTAACTTCAAGAGGAAAGATGAGAGAGTTCAATGACTCACAAAACAGTAAAATTGTTAAAAGCAAGAGAAATTGCTGGAATATTGTATAGGGAAGCTGAAATTGCAGAAATATTTCGCCGTTTTTCTGTTCAACGTCCTACCCCCAAAAGTGATCTTATTTATACCAATATTTTTACTCTTTTGGTTGCAGTTGTTCTTTCAGCTCAAGCTACAGATGCGAGCGTTAATAAAGTGACGAAAGAATTATTTCGCCTTGCTGATCACCCGGAAAAAATGGTTGCGTTAGGAGAAGAAGAAATTGCACGTCATATTCGTACAGTTGGGCTTTGGCGTGCAAAAGCACGCAATGTTTACGCGCTTTGCAGCTTTTTAATTGATCAGTATGGCGGGCAAGTGCCTGATAATCGTGAGGCTCTTATGACACTTCCTGGGGTAGGACGTAAAACGGCTAATGTTGTTTTGAATGTTGCTTTTGGGCAACCTACAATAGCGGTGGACACGCATATTTTGCGTCTTGGGAATCGTCTTGGTTTAGCGCCTGGTAAAACACCAGAGATTGTCGAAGAAAAGTTGCTAAAGATTATACCAGTTCGTTATCTTCGTTATGCACATCATTGGCTCGTTTTACATGGGCGTTATATTTGCCAAGCGCGTAAAGCACAATGTAGGCAATGTATCATTGCTGATTTATGTAAAGCAGCAATCAAAACAAATGCAGTTCCAGCACCTTTGGTTGAAATTCAGGGCAATGGAGCTCCGATTTTTTTTTGATACGGACTTGCTATTTTGTGTATACTGGCTTATGAAAATACTGTTAGAGTCACCTGGCAGGGCATGCCGTGGCTATTTAAATGCTTGTTCAAGCGTTGGTCCGCTTGAGTGAAAAGATCCACCTGACTAAAATGTATGGAGTAGCAAAATGCCCAAGATGAAGACCAAATCATCAGCTAAAAAGCGATTTAAAATCACTGCGTCAGGCAAAGTTAAGGTAGCGGCTGCAGGTAAACGCCATGGCATGATTAAACGTTCAAATAAATTTATTCGCGATGCTCGTGGAACAATGGTTTTGAGTGATCAAGATGCTAAAAAAGTCATTCAATATTATTTACCGAATGGTTTTTAAACCTTGCGCTTTTGATTTTTAGGAGATTATTACATGGCACGTGTAAAAAGAGGTGTGACAGCGCACGCTAAGCACAAAAAAGTTCTTAAACAAGCTGAAGGCTTTTACGGTCGTCGTAAAAATACTATTCGTGCAGCTAAAGCAGCGGTTGATCGTTCGAAGCAGTATGCTTACCGTGATCGCAAAAATAGGAAACGCACTTTTCGTGCTTTGTGGATTCAGAGAATCAATGCTGCTGTTCGCGCAGAAGGCTTAACTTATGGACGCTTTATTGATGGTTTATCAAAAGCCGGTATTGAGATTGATCGTAAGGTTCTTTCAGACATAGCAGTTCATGAGTCAGCGGCATTCTCTGCTTTAGTAGCTTCCGCAAAGAAAGCTTTAGAGTATTTGAGAGATACAACGTCTAATGCTTTTGAAGGCGCTGTCAAGTAAGCCAGTCGCGTTCTCTTAAAGCACATTCATTCGGGATCCCGTTCTGGTTTTTGCTAGTGCGGGTTTTTTTATTCAAACAAGATAGGCAAAAGTATGAACGATATTGAGCGTCTTGAAAAAGAAATTTGTTTGGCTTTAGAGGCAGCGAGTGATGAACAGACACTTGAAACAGTGCGTATTGCAGCGTTAGGCAAAAAAGGCTGCATCGCTGAAAAATTAAAAGCATTAGGAAAGATGGATGTTGAAGAACGCCATAAAGTTGGACCAGTTCTTAATGGATTAAAAAATCGTGTTTTAGAATTATGGGTGCAAAAGCGTGATCTTCTTAAGCGTCAGGCAATGGATACGCGACTTTCTCGTGAAACGGTTGATGTTACCTTGCCTGTTCGTTCTTCACCTCTAGAACGGGGGCGTATTCACCCTATCTCACAGGTGATTGAGGAAATTATAGCTATTTATGCGAATATGGGTTTTTCACTTGCAGAGGGACCAGATATTGAAACAGATTATTATAATTTTACGGCATTGAATTTTCCTGAAGGTCATCCAGCTCGCGAAATGCATGATACCTTCTTTTTTGATGTTGATAAAACGGGAGAGCGGAAATTATTGCGTACCCATACATCACCTGTGCAAATTCGTACGATGGAAAAGCAAAAAGCACCGATACGTATCATTATTCCTGGAAAAACTTATCGTATGGATTCGGATGCGACTCATTCCCCCATGTTTCATCAGGTAGAAGGTCTTGTGATTGATAAAACTTCTACTATTGCGCATATGATGTGGCTTCATGAGACTTTCTGTAAAGCTTTTTTTGAAGTTCCTTCTGTAAATATGCGTTTCCGCCCCTCTTTTTTTCCTTTCACTGAACCATCCATGGAAGTGGATATTCAATGTGATCGCTCTGGTTCGAAAGTAAAATTCGGGGAAGGACAGGATTGGCTGGAAATTTTAGGCTGCGGAATGGTGCATCCTTATGTCTTACAGAATGTTGGTTTAGATCCCGATGTGTATCAGGGTTTTGCATGGGGAATGGGCATTGATCGTATTGCGATGTTAAAATACGGTATGCCTGATTTGCGGGCTTTTTTTGATGCTGATCTGCGTTGGTTAGATCATTATGGCTTTCGCTGTTTTGACATGCCTGCTTTTTTTCCTGGTTTAAGATAATGTGTGATCTTGTCATAGTTTTTCTGTGAGGTTTTAAAATGAAATTTACATTGTCTTGGTTGAAAGATCACTTAGAGACCGATGCATCTTTGGATGAAATTTGTGACAAACTAACGGCTATCGGCCTTGAGGTTGGCCATGTTGATGACCGTTCTTCTTTAAAAGGTTTTGTGATTGCGAAAGTTTTAAAGGCAATGAAGCATCCTGATGCAGATAAATTACAAATTTTGCTAGTTGATACAGGATCCGGGACGCCTGTGCAAGTTATCTGCGGGGCGCCAAATGCACGTGTTGGGCTCGTTGGTGTTCTTGCGTTGCCAGGCACTTATGTGCCTGGGCTTGATGTGACCTTATCTGTAGGGAAAATCCGCGGTATTGAAAGTTTTGGGATGATGTGTTCACAAGCGGAGCTTGAATTATCAGATGAGCATGATGGGATTATCGAGCTTCCAGAAGATGCACCTATTGGAGGTTTGTTTGCGACTTATGCAGGTTTAGATGACCCGGTCATTGATCTTAGTTTGACACCTAATCGTTCTGATTGCACAGGTGTTCGCGGTATTGCACGTGATCTGGCTGCTGCTGGAATCGGACGGTTAAGAAAATTATCTTTGCCAAAATTTGTGTCTTCTTTTGAAACGCCGTTGCGTGTTTTTTTAGATTTTTCGCAAGACACATCATTATGTTTAGGTTTTTCTTGGCGTGAAGTCCGTAATATTCAAAATGGGGTATCGCCGCAATGGATGCAGCAGCGTTTAAGTGCGATTGGTTTGAGACCAATGAATGCATTAGTTGATATGAGTAATTACATAAGTTTTGATGTTGGTCGTCCACTTCATGTTTTTGATGCGGATAAAATTAAAGGGGATTTGAGGGTACGTCGTGGTCGTGAAGGAGAACAACTTCAAGCGCTTAACGGAAAAATCTATAATTTAAGCGTTAAGGATTGTGTCATTGCAGATGAAGAGGGAATTGTTTCGATTGCTGGTATTATGGGGGGTGAGAGAACGAGCTGTGATGAGATGACACGCCGTGTTATCATTGAGTCGGCACTTTGGGATGCGCGCAGTATTGCACAGACGGGCCGGGCATTAGGGCTTGTCAGTGATGCGCGTTATCGCTTTGAACGGGGTGTTGATCCAGCTTTTATGGAAACAGGGCTTGAGGTTGCAACAGAATTGGTCTTACGTCTTTGTGGCGGTGAAGGTTCAAAGACAAAGATTGTTGGTTATCAGCAGCCAGAAATCAAACAGATAGCTTTTCCTTTTTCTGAAATTAAACGTTTAACACATCTGGAAATAGAGCGTGAGCAAGCCATTACTATTTTAACAAACCTTGGATTTGGTATTGAAGGTGAGGGAAATGTGGTTACGGTTAAAGTACCAACATGGCGCCCTGATATTGCTGGTAAAGCGGATTTAGTAGAAGAAGTGATGAGGATTTATGGACTTGATAAAATTGAGCCAATTCCATTGGAAGGTTTTGCAGAGGCAAAAGGCCAAGTTTTAACATGCACACAGATTCGTTCACGTGTTACGCGTTTGGCTTTAGTGGATCGCGGTATGAGAGAGGCTGTGACATGGTCTTTTATTTCTGAAAGTCAGGCAATTGCTTTTGGAGGAGGTCAAGCACAGCTTAAATTAGTAAATCCCATTGCTGCTGATATGTCAGTAATGCGTCCTTCTCTTTTACCTGGATTGCTTATAGCTGCACAGCGAAATGCTGATCGTGGTTTTCCAGATCTTGCTTTGTTTGAAGTTTCTAACATCTACGAAGATGATACCCCTGAAAAGCAACAGAGTGTTGCTGGTGGTATTCGCCGTGGAACAGAGCGGTTTGAAGGAGCAGGGCGCTTTTGGGATGGTCATACGAGAACAGTTGATGTTTTTGAGGCGAAAGCAGATGCATTGGCTGTTTTAGAAGCATGTGGGCTAGATCTTGACAAGGTTCAAATTGAGGTTGGAGCACCTGATTGGTATCATCCTGGTCGTTCAGGGGTCATGAAGCTTGGATCAAAGATTGTTCTTGGTTTTTTTGGTGTTCTTCATCCTGCTATATTAGAGAGATTAGATGTCAGTGGCCCTTTATGCGGTTTTGAAATTTTTCTCGATCGGATTCCGGAGTCAAAGAAAAAGGCAACAAAAAGCCGTTCTCCTTTGAAACTATCGCCTTTTCAAATGGTGCGGCGTGATTTTGCATTTGTAGTTGATAAAGTGATTACTTCTTCTCTTATTGTTCGTGCTGCGAGTGGAGCGGATAAAAAGCTTATTCATTCGGTTCGGGTTTTTGATGTTTTTGAAGATTTAAGTCTTGGTGAAGATAAAAAATCTGTTGCGATTGAAGTGGCTATTCAACCTATTGAACGGACTTTAACTGATGGGGATATAGAAGCGCTTGCTTCGAAAGTGGTAGAAAATGTCACCAAAGCAACGGGCGCATATCTGCGTCGTTGAATCTCTTTTTTATCGGATTATTTTATAAAGCGGGAGCACTTTTGAGTGCTCCCTTATTTTTTGGCATTCAAGATCTATAGAGCTTCTTGAAAGAGGTTTTCCGTATCAAAGCACAGGCTCTCTTTTAAATCATCAATTTTTTTTAAGACAAAAAAGAATGTTTTTAAACATTTTGAAAAGTTATTTTTTTGTCAGAATTCTTGATTGCAAAAGTGAAAAATAACTGTTATTTCTAAATGGTAATGCAAATCATTGGCAATAAAGAGAGGATCCAATGAACGTAAAAACTTTTTTTATCATAATTTGGGGGAGTGTTATTTTTTTGACACCCAATCTCGCTTTGTGTGCTAGCAAATTTAAAGCTGTTACGACTTTCACTATTATTGCTGATATGGCGCGGAATGTAGCAGGTGATGCTGCTACTGTTGAATCAATCACGAAACCAGGTGCTGAAATTCATGAATACCAACCCACACCTCGCGATCTTATGCGCGCGCAAGGAGCCAATCTTATCTTGTGGAATGGGTTAGAGTTGGAGCTTTGGTTTGAAAAGTTTTTTCAAAATATCAAGGATGTTCCAAGTGTTGTTGTTTCAAAAGGCATTGTACCGATTGAAATTGGTGAGGGGCCTTTTAGTGGTAAACCCAATCCTCATGCATGGATGTCACAGACTTCTGCTTTGATTTACGTTGATAATATTCGCGATGCTTTTGTAAAGTACGATCCTGAGCATGCTGCTATTTATAAAGAAAATGCCGAAATTTATAAGCAGAAGATTCGCGCAACAATTGATCCAATTAGAGCTGAATTGGAAGCAGTACCGCAAGACAAGCGTTGGCTTGTGACCAGTGAAGGTGCATTCAGCTATTTAGCGCGTGATTTTGATCTGAAAGAACTCTACCTATGGCCAATTAATGCTGATCAGCAAGGGACACCGCAGCAAGTTAAGCATGTTATTGATATGGTTCGCAAATACAATATTCAAGTAGTTTTTTCTGAAAGCACTGTTTCCCCTGCGCCTGCTAAGCAGGTTGCGAGAGAAACCGGGGCTAAATACGGTGGTGTTCTTTATGTTGATTCTCTGAGTGAGAAAAATGGTGAGGTGCCAACCTATATTGATTTATTACGTGTTACAAGCCGGCGTATTAGCAATGCCTTATTAAATGGAGTAAAAGGCCAATGACGGGATCTGGAATATTTGTCCAAGGGGTAACGGTAACTTATCGTAATGGACATACAGCTTTACGCGAAGTGAATTTTGAAAGCCCAACAGGTTCCATTACAGCATTAGTTGGCGTTAATGGATCAGGTAAATCAACGTTATTTAAAGCTATTATGGGGTTTGTGCAACCATCAAAAGGAAAAATTCGTGTGTTTGGTTTGCCTGTTGGCACGGCTTTGAAACAAAATCTTATTGCTTATGTTCCTCAGAGTGAGGATGTTGATTGGAATTTTCCTGTTCTCGTTGAGGATGTTGTTTTGATGGGGCGATACGGTCACATGAATTTCTTTCGTTATGCACGGGCGCGGGATTATAAAGCTGTCCGTATTGCATTAGAACGCGTCGATATGTTGGCATTTGCTAAGCGTCAAATTGGTGAACTTTCTGGTGGACAGAAAAAGCGCGTTTTTCTAGCACGTGCTCTAGCACAGCAGGCAAAAGCTATTTTATTAGATGAGCCATTTACAGGGGTTGATGTCACAACAGAAGATAAAATCATTGCTTTGTTACAAGATCTTCGTAAAGAAGGGGCTGTGATATTAGTTTCTACCCACAATTTGGGTTCTGTTCGTGAATTTTGTGATCACACGGTTTTAATAAAGGGAACGGTTTTAGCTTCCGGGTTAACTGAAGCTGTCTTTACAAAGAAAAATCTTGAGAAAACTTTTGGAGGTGCTTTGCATCATCATATTTTTGATTTTCAAAGCGCAAAAAATGATATTTACATAGGGGATGAACAAGCTTTTGTTCTTGAAAGTTCTCAAAGAATGGAGCATGTTGCATGATTTCTTGGTTGCTTGAACCACTGAGTTACCAATACATGGTGAATGCAATGTGGGTTTCGGGGTTAGTTGGGTGTGTTTGTGCCTTTCTTTCTGCTTTTTTGATGTTGAAAGGATGGTCGTTGATTGGTGATGCACTTTCCCATTCAATTGTTCCTGGCGTAGCAGGCGCTTACCTTTTAGGATTACCTTTTTCACTTGGAGCTTTTTTTTCTGGTGGGCTTGCTGCGGCGGCGATGCTCTTTTTTAACCACCGGACAAAGCTGAAAGAAGATACCATTATTGGTCTCATTTTTTCTTCTTTTTTTGCTTTTGGGTTGTTTCTCAAATCATTAAAACCGATGGCTGTTAATATTGATACGATTGTTTTGGGAAATATTTTAGCAATCAGTTCATCAGATGTTATACAATTGGCTTTTATTGGTTTTTTTTCTTTGCTTATATTGCTTTTGAAATGGAAAGATCTTCTTGTTTCTTTATTTGATGAAACGCATGCACGCGCTATTGGATTAAATGTAAAGTTTTTAAAGATTCTCTTTTTCACATTGCTTGCTGCTTGTACTGTTGCCGCTATGCAAACAGTTGGAGCGTTTTTGGTCATTTGTCTTGTTGTGACGCCTGGGGCAATAGCTTATCTTTTAAGTGATCGTTTTGTGAATGTTTTGGTCATTGCAGTTATGATTGGGACATTCACAAGCATATTGGGTGTTTATGTGAGTTATTTTTTGAATGCGCAAACGGGTGGTGTTGTTGTGCTTTTTCAAGCGCTTCTGTTTATTTTAGCTTTTATTTTTGCTCCTAAACACGGTTTTATTGCTGCGCGCTTACGTATCAATGCGGCAAAAAGAGGTGTAGTGATATCATGATTGATCAATTACTCCTTCCTTTTCAGTTTTCTTTTATGCTTAAGGGCATGTTTATTGTCATAATCCTTTCTGTTCCAATGGCGATGCTTTCTTGTTTTCTTATTTTGAAAGGATGGGCACTTTTAGGTGATGCAATTTCCCATGCGGTTTTTCCTGGTGTCGTTTTTGGTTATATGACAACGCCGTGGGTGATAACATTTTTGACTTCTTTGCCATTTGCTTGGTTTCAGCATGTGCATCCGGCTAATGTTACAATGACTTTGATTACTTGTGGTGCTTTTGTTGCGGGTATGATTTGTGCACTTGCAACAGGTTTTTTAGGAAGCAATAGCCGTATTAAACAGGATACGGTGATGGGCGTTGTTTTTTCATCTATGTTTGGTTTGGGGCTGGTTTTGGCAACCTCTATTTATAGTAGCTTAGATTTGAATCACATTTTATTTGGTAATCTTTTGGGTGTTAATTGGCTTGATATTACGCAGACGGCGATAATTTCTGCTGTTGTCACCTTTATTTTAGGAGCGAAATGGCGCGATTTTATGCTATACGTTTTTGATTCAGTTCAAGGTCGTGCAATGGGATTACGAATATCGGTACTCCACTATACCCTTTTAGCAATGATTTCTCTCACTATTGTTGCGGCTTTGAAAGCTGTTGGAATTGTTCTCGTTATTTCTTTATTAATAGCGCCGGGAGCAATAGCTTATCTTATCACAAAGCGGTTTTCTCTTATGTTGATAATCGCTATACTTATTGCTGCTTTTTCTGGTTTTTTAGGTGTTTATCTGAGTTTATTTATTGGCTCTGATTCTGCTTCCACGATTGTATTGATTTTAACACTGATCTTTATAACCATTTTTATGTCGGTTTTCTTGCGTCGAATTACCGTTCATGAAATTTGAGCACGCCAAAAGTTATGCATATCAGCCATGCATTTTTGTGTATTGTCTCTCATGTTTGTTTTAATTAGAAGACGAGGCGCTAGGTTATTTTCCTCCTAATATCTAGCAAATGAATGCAGTATGTATTCTCTCCCCCCCTTAAAAAAAACTGCATTCGTTAATTAAGAGGCTGCATTGATTTATTCTGCAGCCTTTTTTTATTTTGCGATTTCCTAAAAATTTATTCTGGTTTCTTGAAAACTTTGGAATAATCATCATATTGCAAAAGCTATTCTTATATTTTGGAAGAAGTGATCACAGAAAATACGCTTACGAATAAAGTGGTATTGTGGAGGAGTCTGTTTGTGCGCTAAAGCGTGTGAAAAATAGGAGAATGTATAATGTTTTTTGTAGCGGAAAATAACGCTGGAAGATGAAAAAAGATTTTAAGACATCTCATCCTTTGCGTATTTGCACTTCTATAGTGGGTTGGATAATGGTCGTATTAGGTGTTATCGGCATAGTGTTACCTATTATACCGACCGTGCCCTTTTTATTAGTTGCTTCATGGTGTTTTGCTCGTTCCTCACCACGTTTTCACCATTGGCTGAATAATCACCGCGTTTTCGGTCCACCTATTAAACAATGGAAAGAAAAGAGAGCCATCCCCACATTTATTAAAGTTTTTGCAGTGGTTAATATGGCTGGTGGCTTTTTATCATTTTTTGTGATGACTCACCCTCCTTTATGGTTTGCTTTATTGATTGCGGCTCTTTTGCTATTGATTGCCATTTATATTGTGACACGTCCATCTTCATAATGACAGAAATAAAAGACCTTATGAGTCAAATGCTTTTTTTATTTGTGTTGGTTAGTTAAAGTTATTGGCAGAGAATTTTCGCCCTCAAATTTGAGTATCATATCTACAATAGTTTAAGGGCCTATATTAAAGAATAAGCTTTTTGGGAAGATTATGTTCGTTGAATAGAATTATATGTTCGTGAAACAATTTTATGAGCAAAGAAAGCTGTAATACAAGCACCTTAACCAAAGAATGTTCATAAAATCACTTTAGAGCAATGATGGATTACATAAGTGAGAAATGCTATTTTTGTGAGTGAATGTCGATAAAATTTACATCTGCCTACAGAAATTAGTCAGTGATTGATTTCATAGCTGTTTATTTTTAATTTTATACAAATGAGCTGATGATTAAGTGTTTATAGGCCTGGTGATACAGTTTTCATTGCCGAAAAAATTAAGATAACGTTGTATTTCTCGTGGATCACCGATGGTTTTTTCAGGGTTATCTGAAAGTTTTACGGCAGGTCGACCATTGGCTTGGGTAACTTTACAGACAAGGGAAAGAGCATCAAAGGTCGCAATTTCTTGGGGCGCACAGCCTACGAAATCATTGGTAAGATCTGTTCCCCATCCAAAACTCATGCGCACTCTCCCATGGAAATGGTGATAGGTCTGTTCAATTGTATTGACATCGAGTGCATCAGAAAAAATCAATAATTTTTCACGCGGGTCTTTTCCTTTTTCTTTCCACCATTGGATAATGCGTTCACCGCCCTCAATAGGGGGAGCACTATCAAGTCTGAAACCTGTCCAATCAGCCACCCAATCTGGTGCATTGCATAAAAATGTTTCTGTACCAAAGGTATCAGGCAAAACAATAAGAAGATTTCCACCATAATAACGATTCCAATCTTGCAAGACTTGATAAGGTGCCTTGCATAATTCATTATCATTATTGGTGAGAGCGGCGATGACCATGGGCAATTCATGTGCATTGGTACCAAGAGCTTCTAGATCTGTAGCCATGGCCAGAAGGACATTAGAAGTACCTGTAAAAGAATCGCCAATCCCTTCTTTTAATGCTTCAACACACCAGCGTTGCCATAAAAAAGAATGACGACGTCTTGTACCAAAGTCGGATATTTTAATATCCGGTCGTTTTTTTAGTTGTTCGACTTTACTCCACATTTTCGCTTTAGCACGCGCATAAAGTACATCAAGAGCGAAACGATCTAGATTTTTCATGGCGGCACGTGAACGTAATTCACTGATAATAGCAAGAGCGGGGATTTCCCACATGGAGCTATGGGACCACGGACCATGGAAATGAAGGATATATTGGCCATCTTTACGTGTAAGTTCATATTCTGGCAGTTGAAAATTCTTAAGCCAATGAAGAAAATCTGGTTTGAAAATTTGTTTACGTCCGTAAAATGTATTACCAGCGAGCCAGATCATTTCTTTTTTAGTAAAGCGTAAACTAAGTGCATGATCAAGTTGGGCACGCAATTCACCCTCATCAATATCATCGGCAAGACGTATTATTTTGGTGCGGTTTATGAGGGTGAAAGTAACATTTACATTGGGATAAAGTCCCCAAATCATCTGCAACATAAGAAGTTTATAAAAATCCGTATCGAGAAGTGAACGAATAATAGGATCGAGTTTCCAGGTATGATTGTAAACACGTTGAGCGATATCTGGATGATTCATAGCCCTTTTTCTTTCAGTTTCATGGAATCTAAAATTATTGTGCACCAAGTGTGATCAATATAGGGAATGCAAAAAGTATAACAATTCTAAGGTTGTGGGCAAGAGTAAAAAGCCAATTATCTTTTCTGTTTCTAAGATTTAAGAGTGCGTATGATTTCATGTTTACCTGTTTTTTTTAACTTTATCTTTGTATGCACATCCGAATATTCTCTATCATCAACACAGAGGATGTTTTTGGATCCCCGTTTCACTTTAATGGTGTAAACAGCATCATAAAATTTCATTTTTGCTTCATATTTGGGCCAAGAGGAAGGCAAATGTGGGTGTAAAAACAATTGATTGCCTTGGCGGTGAATTCCAAGAATAGCTTGTGTTGCGGCGTGGTAGAACCAGCCCGCTGAGCCTGTATACCATGTCCAACCGCCTTGTCCACGACGTGGTTCAGTAGCGTAGATATCTGCGGCCATAACATAAGGTTCAACACGGTAAGTTTCAGGATTTTGCCCATGGGTAATTGGGTTGATCATAGAAAACAAACTATAAGCTTTGTCGCTCTCGCCCATTTTAGCGAGTGCTAAAATACTCCAAATGGCACCATGTGTGTATTGACCGCCATTTTCTCGAATTCCTGGAGGATAACCTTTTATATAACCAGGTTCAAGAGTACTTTTATCAAAAGGTGGCCAGAAAAGACGTATAAGACCTCCTTTTTCATCACACAAATGCTCAAGCATTGAGACCATTGCTTGTTTTTGGCGTTTAGGCGATGCCATTTGAGAAATGACAGCCCAAGATTGAGCAATGGTATCAATTTGGCATTCATCATTTATTTTAGAGCCAAGAGGAGTTCCATTATCAAAATAGCCACGTCGATACCAAGCACCATCCCACCCGCTTTCTTCTAAAGCTTTGGTTAAACGTTTAAGGTATGCACTCCATATTCTGATATGGCTGTTATCATTACGTTTTTTGGCAATTGGGATGAATGCTTGTAGCGTAGTACCAAGAAACCATCCTAACCAAGTGCTTTCACCTTTGCCTTCAATACCTACCAAATTCATTCCATCATTCCAATCTCCACCTAAAATAAGAGGGAGTCCATGTTGGCCACAGCGTTTGATGGCAAGATCTAAAGCTAAAGCACAATGTTCATAAAGTGTTGCGACCTTTGAAGATTGTGTGGGTTGAAAATAGGCATCCTGTTGTCCACTGTTGAGAGCAGCGCCTTCAATAAAAGCAATTGGGGTATCAAGAAATGCATAGTCGTCAGTAGTGTTAACATAAAGAGCTGTTCCATACACAAGCCAGACAATATCATCAGAAATGCGTGTGCGAACCCCAGCATTGGTATGAGGTAACCACCAGTGTTGCACATCGCCTTCAAGAAATTGATGAGCCGCGGCGTTTAATAATTGTTCACGCGCTAGTTGTGGTTCCAGCAATAACAAGGACAAGCTGTCTTGTAGCTGGTCACGAAAACCAAATGCACCACTGGCTTGATAAAAAGCTGCACGTGCTATCATGCGGCATGCATAGATTTGATAGGGAAGCCAATGATTGACCATAATATCAAAAGAAGGATCGGGTGTCTTTACTTGGAATGGGGAAACGAAATGACTCCATTGTTGTTTTTGTTGTGTGAGCAGAATTTCAAAATCATTTGTACGCACTTGATCTAGTAATTTCTCAGCTTCTTGCATGTTTTCAGCACTGCCAAGATAGAAGGTTATTTCTTTTGTTTGTCCTGGTAACAAATCAATATCATAAGCTAGTGCCGAGCAAGGATCACACCCTGCTTCAACCGTATTTGAAAGGGGAGCAGCTTTACGAATAGCGTGTGGCTGTGTAACTGTTCCTGTTAAACCGATAAACTCAGTGCGATCAGTAGTAGTGCTGGTTGGCATTTCGGATGCTGATAGAAATGTCACTTGTTGCGATTTTTCGATGTGATAGGGATTTTGAATGAAATGCGCACCACGTTTGGAATCATAAGAGGGAATTATAAAGGGTGCATATTTTGTGCGAACATTGCCTAAAACCCATTCAACATAATTATAAAGACGTAAATGCCGTGATTTTTTTCCTTCATTTTTGAGAATGAGACGTGAAAGGCGAACAGGTTTTTCTTGATCAAGCGTATGAGTAAGCTCTAATACAATTTCTGAATGTGTAGATTTAAAGGTTGAGAATCCAAAACCATGGCAAGCCTCATATACAACACTTTCGTTGCATTCTATAGCAGAAACAGGTGAGAAGCGGTTTAACGAAAGACGATCTACAAGATAAAGTGCTTCTCCTGGACGGTTAGAAACGGGATCATTCATCCAAGGGGTTAATTGATAATCACGGCTATTGTTGGCCCAGGTAAAGATTGCTCCTTCAGCAGAGACATGAAAGCCAAAGCTGTGGTTCGCAATGACATTAATCCAAGGATGTGGTGTTGTGGTGTGTCCATGAAAACGTATCACATAATAACTATGGTGGTTAAAGCCACCATAACCATTCCAATACTGTAAATCTTCTCCATTAACGGAGAAAGGGAATGGTTTTTGTTGACTGATAAGATCAATGGAAGAAAAGAGGTTTTTCTCAGTTTGGGTTGTTATTTGTCTTCTTTTTTCGTTTAATTTATAATAAGATCCTTGATGACTATTACGGGTTATGAGATCAAAATCACTCTCATTAAGTTTTTTGAGCTGTTCAGATAAAGATCCGTTTTGAGCATGAAGGATGATGCGTGCTGAGGCAAGAAGTGTCTTAAAACTTTGTTCATTTATTTGATCCCGTTGAAGCATAAAAATATGTTGGCGTTCATCAGTTTCGTGAGTCTGATGACGGTAGGATTCGCACACCCATTCAATAGCGCGTTGTGTATCTTGTATATAGGAAAATGCCTGCTCATTGAGAATAACCAGATCGACGATGAGTCCGCGTATACGCCAATATTTGTGTGCTTTAAGCAGTTCATGCAGGACAGATATGTGCTTCTTATTATCTAATCTAAGCAGACAGATAGGAGTGTCTCCTGAAATGGACATGGGCCAAAGATCAGATTGTTTCCCAAGAGTTTTTGCCAATATTTTTGGAGGAAGACGCCATATTCTGTCGGGATAGATAAGCGATGTCGCATATTTTTGATAAGTAATAGCTTCTCTAGGGTGGATACCGTTCTGATACAATGAAACTTGCGAGCGTGTCCATGCCATTGAAAGTTCCTTCTGGAACATATTAGGTTGTCGATAATGTTTAATATGATTATACAGTGTCTCTTTTGCATTAGCGGCAAAAGTCCAAAAAATAAGTTCTGCTTTTTCATGTGCTGGAATTTTTATACGGCATCGAAGTGAGATGATTGGATCAAGAACGCAACCTTGGCTATTTTTAAGGCGAGCATTTCGGTCAAATGCAGCGGGTTGATGAATAGATCGTCCTCGACCAATAAATAGGGAGCGATCAGTTTCAGCTTCTATCTCTCGGAGTGTATTCATTGTATCGGTGACAAAATGAGCAATATAGATTTCAGGATCACTGGGGGAACGTTTACGTCTTTTAGCAAAAATTGTTCTTTCTCTTTCAGCAATTTCTGTCTCTATAAACATACGTGAAAAAGCAGGATGAGCGCAATCTGTATCCATTGTTGCGAGTGCCAGTTCACCGTAAGAGGTCACTTCAATAAGACGATCTTTGTTCGTTGTATTTATAAGTTGGATACGTCTGCCTTCACCGCACCCTTCAGAAGTAACAAGACATTCAAGGGTTGATTTAATGCCATCAACCGTTTTCGTGTATTCAGCTTTTTCATCTGTAAAAATGCTGATTGCTTCTTCTTCAACAACACGTGTTGGTTCACCAGTAACAGACCACCAACGCCCGTTATGCATATCGCGGAGGAAAAATAAAGTGCCTTGTTGATCTTCTGTAGTATCAGGAAGAAATCGTGTAATCGCATAATCATGCCAACGGCTGTAGCCGGAACCATTGGCTGTCAACATTATAGAATAACAACCATGAGATAAAAGCAAAGTTGCACGTGGTTTGAGCAGCGGATTCGTGATCATGCGCAAAGGGGCGTCGTTAAATTCTTGAGAGTTATTGCGCAAGGGATGAACAACTTTAGTCTTAATGATGGGAAGTTGGTGCGGTGCTTTTTCCTGTAATAACAGTTGTACTGCTTGAATGGCTGGATCACGGTGAAAGCGATCGCGCATCTGCCCTTGAAAAATGATATTGTCGATAGCAAGAATAGACATACCATGATGGTGCGCATAATAATTGCGTACAACGGCATATTTCTCTCCTGTCGGTACACGTGAGGGGGTAAAATCAATAGAGTCATAGTAACCGTATGTTCCTAAAGCTCCAAGATCACGCAGCCGTTTTAAATTGGTTACAGCTTGAGCAGGTGCATATTGCGCAGCTAAAAGGCTAGCATAAGGGGCAATAACAGTATTACGTGAAAGACCACGTTGGAGCCCGAGGCTTGGGGCACCAAAATTGGCGTATTGGTAATTCATTAAGTGATCGCGAGCGTTAAATGCGGCTTCTGAAATACCCCATGGCAATCCACGTTTACAGGCATATTGTATTTGATGACGAATAATCAATCGATTTGTTTGATCCAGTATAGACCCTAATGGTTCATGCATAACAAGAGATGGCATGAGATATTCGAACATGGATCCAGACCATGATAAGAGGGCACCTTTCCAACCGATGGGGACGAGTAATCGTCCAAGATGAAACCAATGTTTAAGTTTTATATCTCCTTTTGCAATTGCAAAAAGGCTCGAGAGCCGTGCTTCTGAAGCTAACAGGTCATAACAACTTGTATCGAGTTTATTTTCTTGAACACGATATCCAATGGACAAAAGATGCCGTTCAGAATGTTCTAAGAAGTCAAATTCCATATCAAAAGCTATTTGCCGCGCATTTACGGCTAAGGTGTTTAATTTTCGACGTAATTTTTCGGTATCATAATCACCATTGGTATCATGATGATGAGCTTCACAGGTTTCTACAAGGCATTTGGCCCATGAGAGTGCATGAGCGGATTCTGTCGTTTGAATTTTTTGATCGAGTTCATTTATGAGATTTACAATATCATGAGCAGTACGTGAAAGTTTAAGGAGGCAGAGAGCAGTATCATCTGATTTTTCCATAGGAAGGGCATTGGCAGTGCAATAAAAAGAAGCGATGTGCTCTTTGATTCTTTGACGTAAAGGACGTATTATGTGTTGATTATCGGGAATTTCTTTGACAATTTCTTCAAGAATAGCATTGACATCACATAAGCCCATACGATCACTTTGCAAAAAAATATGAGGTGTTTTAGCCCATTCACTTAAGGCAGAAGAGAGTGTCACTAAATGGCCAGCAAGATTTCCTGAATCAACTGTTGACACATAAGTTGGCAAAAGAGGTTTGAGTGTATCCGTTTCGTACCAATTATAGAGGTGACCACGGAACTTTTCCATTTTTGCAAGAGAGTTTAATGTACATTCAACACGCGTAATAGCTTCTTCAAAACTAATCCAGCCAAAATCACGTGCAGCAATAATGGAAAGAAGATAAACTCCAATATTTGTAGGGGATGTACGCTGAGCAACAAGAGGTTTGGGATCTTCTTGGAAATTATCTGGCGGCAAATGATTGTTTTGCGCATTAACAAAGGTTGCATAATAAAGCCATGTCTGTCGTGCAATACATCTTAATGTTTTTTTATCCTCTGAAGATATATGAAGGGTATCTTGAAATTCTGAAGGTTGACTGACTATCCACGCGATTAAAGGTGAAAAAAACCATGCTAGTCCAAAAGGCAAAGCAACAAAGCTTGTGAGAGTATGAGAAAAAAGAGGTGGTGCTATAGCAATCATACCGATAAGTGATGCTGGCCACATTGTGAGGACATAGAAACCTAAACTGTTTGGAATCGATTTTGTTGCGGCTGAGGTTTTCCACTCAAGGAGATGCTGTTTTGAAATCTTCATTCGATAGAGTGTGCGGATAATTCCATCAGTTATAAAATAAGCTGAATGGGCAATAAACGTGGTTTTAAGAAATATATTTGCTAACATGAGGGTAGTTTTATTCAAAATTGATCGGAATTCTCCCCGCAGAGAATAATCAATATTGAATAGAATAAGCGTTTGTAATACACTTAAAACTGGTGAGACGAAGAGACTAAACAGCAAAAATATTTGCCAGATGGTTGCTATCTTTAAAGGTAAAAGAGACCATCCTGCGGCTGTTGCAATCAACCACATAAGTGGTGTGAGAGAACGGCGCAGATTGTCTTGCATTTTCCAACGTGTAATAGAGCTGATTTTATGGGGAGAAAAGAGATAAGGAAGGAGTTGCCAATCACCGCGAATCCAACGGTGGTAACGGGTGACATCAACATTATAGGCTGTTGGATAATCCTCAATGACTTCTACATCACTTACCAATGCAGTACGTGCATATCCTCCTTCCAAGAGATCATGACTGAGAACAGTATTTTCTTTAATTTTGTTATCAAGTGCTTTTTCAAAGGCATCAATATTATAAAGACCCTTGCCGATAAAAGTTCCTTCTCCCAAAAGATCTTGATAAGTATCAGAAACAGAAAAGACATAAGGATCAATGCCACGATTGGTAGAAAATACTCGTTGCAGAATTGATGTTTCTTTTCCTGTTGTAAGAGAAGGTGTAATACGGGGTTGCAAAATGCTGTAGCCCTTTACAACCTGCCTATTTTGCGAGTCGAAAATCGGCTGATTAAGCGGATGGTTAAGCTTTCCAACAAGTTTTGTAACACTTTCAGGGGTGAGACGTGTATCCGAATCCAACGTCATAACAAAACGGCAATCCATGGGAAGATGTGGATTTGGGGGATAAAAGCTTGTATTTTTTTCTCCTCTTAATAATAAATTGAGTTCATGAAGTTTACCACGCTTGCGTTCCCAGCCCATCCAACATTTTTCGCTGGTATTATAGAGCCGTCGACGGTGTAAAAGGAAAAAGAGGGGGAGATCATCACGATGATAACGGCGATTGAGTTTATCAATACTTTCTTGCGCATAGAGCAATAGATCAAGATCGTCTTGCGTTTCTTCAAATGGAGCATCGACCCAGTCTGTGAGGAGAGCGAAATGAATCGCACCTTTTGAGTTGGAAAGGTAATGTACTTCAAGATTTTGTACTTGCTCATCAATGTCATCGCGTGATGTAATTAAAGTAGGTACAACAACTATTGTACGTGCATGTTTGGGAATACCTTCTTTATATTCATAACCAATGAGCTGTTTTGATGGGATAAACCACGAAATAACAGTATTAAAGAAAGCAAAAGCGGCATCCATAGCAGGGAAAAGCGCTAATGCAGTAAAGAAAAGGGTCATCCATGGTGTGATGCCAGATATCTTTAAGAGAGCATAGACTGCGAGCAAAAGAACAAGCGTTAAAAGAGAGACAGGAATTGCAATAATTCTTATCTTTGAAAAACAGTAAGCTCGTATCCATTTTACAAGAGGAGGCGTAGTATATCCACAAGCTTTTTCAAATGCACAACGCCCATCATCGACGAGATACCACCCAACAGAGGAATTGTTATGATAAGAAGTATCTTTGGAGGAGGAATCCACCATTTCTATAGCTTTGCGTGCAACTTCTAGCTCACTAAGAGGCGAAAAGCGCGCAATTTTTTCGATCACTTGTCGATAGATATTGCGTGAGTTAGGATCAATTTCGGAAAAATCACTATTTTCACGTAAAATAGAGTCTACAGAACTGATGTTTTCAAACCATACTGTCCAATCAAGATCATCAATAGCTTTAAGGGCATTGAAAATATTGCCCATAGTCACGCCATCTACTGCTTGGCGGGTATATTCATCGGCTGTTACAGTTTCTAGATTACTGCCTTGGCTTTGTAATTGCTTTTCAAGCCAAATTAATGCTGTTGTTGCATCGACAGATGCACTCTGTAAGCGATAGAATAAATGCGCTGAAAAGGTTGAATCAGCAGTGAGTGTTTCATACAGAATAAAAAGGGTGTGTAATTTTGTTTCATTTTCTGCAAGAGAAATTTTATCAGCCACTTGATGAGCGAGATGGCGCATGTGCCGTGCTTGTTCAATACGCAATGAAAGACGACAAACATTTTCAATTAAGAGCATTTGTATCACAGAAGGTAGCGCCCATAATTCACCAATTTTGAGGGCACAAACTTCTTGAAATCCATTGATCATAGCTGTGAGTGTTTCTTGTGAAAATCTGCTATCTGTATGAGCAATATAAAGCCAAGCTAAAGCAAAGATACGTGGTATTTCTGCCTTTTGTTTATAAAGAGGAAGTTGTTTGATGAAAGATTTAGGTAAGTTACGGCTTAGCTGCTGTATTGTTTTGTCAATGGTATAATAGTTATCAATAAGCCATTGAGCAGCTGGTGCAATAGTTTCATCGTTTCGAGCGGCAATATCGCTTCTATGAAAAGCGCAGAGAATAAGTTTGGCATTTTCATTCAAACGCTTATGAAAACTCTTACTTTTTTCATATTCAGGGATTAAAATCTCTTCGCCAGAGGCTATGTTATGACCTAATTCATAGAGTTCGTCCTGCGATTTGTAAGTTGAGCGAAGAGGAGAATTAGTTTCAGTAAGACGGCAGCTGCTTGTTTGTTGAGAAAAAAAATACTTCATGAAAGAGAGTGTAAGCGCCATAATATTTTATTGCTATTCAATTAGGTGGTTTCTTTTATTCAATAGGTTGTTGGCATTTCTATTTTAATAATAGGATTTGTATCTGAAAGTATTTACAATTTTTAAACCAGGCATTGAAAAATCAACAGAGCAGTTTCATTGGAAAATAAAAAAAGGTCGCCAGAGAAACAAGCGACCTAAGTTTAATTTATTGAATCATATTAATCTTGTTCTTGTTTTTTCAAAGCTGCACCGAGAATATCGCCAAGAGAAGCACCTGAGTCTGTAGAACCGTAATGTGCAACAGCTTCTTTTCCTTCAGCAATTTCTAAAGCTTTGATAGATACTGAAAGTTTACGTGTTTTTTTATCGAATGCAGTGATGTGGGCATCAACTCTCTGGCCAATCGAGAAACGTTCTGGGCGTTGCTCATCACGATCACGTGCCAAGTCAGCACGACGAATGGTTGTTTCAAGATTGTGGTTGGTCAATTTTACATCAATGCCGTTGTCATTGATGGCAGTCACTTCACATGTCACAACAGAACCTCTGCGAAGTTCGCCAGCAGCAGCAGCTTCTCCAACTTTATCGCTGGAAAGTTGCTTGATTCCAAGAGAAATACGCTCTTTTTCAATGTCAACGTCAAGTACGACAGCTTTAACAATATCACCTTTATTGTAAGTATCAATGACTTGTTCACCAGGACGGTTCCAATCAAGATCAGAGAGATGAACCATTCCGTCAACATCGCCTTCAAGACCAATAAAGAGGCCAAATTCGGTTTTGTTTTTAACTTCTCCTTCGATTTGCGAATTTACAGGAAATTTATTGGCAAAAGCAACCCATGGATTTTCAAATGTTTGCTTTAAGCCAAGAGAAATCCGCCGTTTAGAAGGATCGATTTCAAGAACAACCACTTCTACTTCTTGTGATGTGGATAGAATTTTTCCGGGGTGGATGTTTTTCTTTGTCCAACTCATTTCGGAAACATGGATCAGCCCTTCGATTCCTGGTTCGATTTCAACAAAACCACCGTAATCTGTAATGTTAGTAACGGCACCAGTAATTTTTTTACCAACCGGATATCGAGCGCTAATGCTTTCCCAAGGATCACTTTCAAGCTGTTTCATTCCAAGAGAGATACGGTGTGTGTCTTGATTGATGCGAATAATTTGAACTTTGATTGTTTGACCAATGTTAAGGATTTCAGATGGGTGGTTAACACGCCGCCAAGCCATATCTGTGACGTGTAGGAGCCCATCGATTCCACCAAGATCAACAAAGGCACCATAATCGGTAATATTTTTAACCACCCCTTCAACGATTTGATTTTCTTCAAGATTTTGTACGATTTCTGAACGCTGTTCAGCTCTGCTTTCTTCTAAGACGGTACGACGTGAGACAACAATATTGCCACGACGACGATCCATTTTCAAAATTTCAAAAGATTGTGAATTATGCATGAGCGGTGAAACATCGCGAATAGGGCGAATATCGACT
Source organism: Bartonella quintana (assembly GCF_009936175.1). Lineage (NCBI taxonomy): Bacteria > Pseudomonadati > Pseudomonadota > Alphaproteobacteria > Hyphomicrobiales > Bartonellaceae > Bartonella > Bartonella quintana. The sequence goes on from NZ_AP019773.1 coordinate 118,599, forward strand.
TGGCTACGAGGCAAGAAAGCAACAGCACCATCGAGATCGACTGTAAAACCCCCTTTTACTTGGCTAAAGATAACGCCATCGACACGTGCACCAGCATTAAACTTTTCTTCCAAACGAATCCAGCTTTCTTCGCGCCGTGCTTTTTCACGCGAGAGAACAGCTTCACCCATTGCATTTTCAATACGTTCAATATAAACTTCGACTTCATCGCCAATTTGCAGGGAACCGTCTTTTCCTTTAGCTCCAAATTCTTTAAGGGGAATGCGTCCTTCGACTTTAAGTCCAGCATCAATAATGGCCATGTCTTTTTCGATTGCGATGATACGGCCCTTAACAACGGATCCTTCATTAAGATCATTGGTTTGGAAAGATTCCATTAAAAGGACTTCGAAATCCGCTGTTGTAGGATTGTATTGTGACATAAGAACTCCTGATACATACCTTAATTTAAAAAGGTATAAGCGCTAAGTTAGTGTGGATACGGAGTAACTTCCTGCCTTTTTCCTTAATACAGGAAGAAAAATTAGCGCTTGGCCGGAAATCACCTTGACGACTTCATTCAATTATATGCGCTTTTATGATCGGATCAATAAGAGCACATGCAATTTTAAACGTTGCTTCTATACCTAATTCTGACGTATCAAGCAAGTGGGCATTTTGCGCTGATTTTAGCGGGCTTTGTGTGCGGGTTATATCGCGACTGTCACGTTGTTCAAGATGAGCAAGAATCTCATGATAGTCTGCTTGGGCTCCTTTCTTTAAAATTTCTTGATAACGACGTTTTGCACGCGTTTGAATATTGGCTAGAAGATAAAACTTAATATCAGCATCCGGACAAACGACAGTACCAATATCTCGGCCATCCAACACGCTGCCAGGGAAAATTCTAGCAAAGTCGCGTTGTTTTGCAACAAGAATTTCACGTAAAGCTGGTATGAGTGCTATTTTTGAAGCAGCTTCGCCAAGTTCATAAGAAGAAAGAAGAGCTGGCTTTAAAGTGTTAAAATCAAGTTTTTTAGCATAAGCAAGTGCACTTTTTTCATCATTGAGAGCCAATTTTTGTTGTAAAAGCGCATGGGCAACACCGCGATAAGTGAGGCCAGTATCGAGATGGCGAAGACGATAATGAGTAGCAATTTTTCGTGCTAATGTTCCTTTTCCTGAGGCTGCTGGTCCATCAATTGCAATCACAAAAGGTTTCAAGAAATTTTCCCCCCAAGTTGTTGTATAAAAGGGATAAATTCTGGAAAGCTAGTGGCAATCATTCGTTTATCATCAATGGTAACAGGTTTTTCTGATACCAGTCCGAAGATAAGAAAGGACATTGCAATCCGATGGTCAAGATGTGTGGTGACGTGTCCACCACCCAATCCTTTTGCCGAGCTTTTTCCATGAACAATGAGAAAATCTTTACCTTCTTCACAGTCTACGTGATTGATTTTTAGTCCTTGAGCAAGTGCAGACAGTCGATCTGATTCTTTAACGCGCAACTCATCAATTCCTAGCATAACTGTTTTGCCTTCAGCAAAGGCTGCTGCTACCGCCAAAGCGGGGTACTCATCAATCATTGATGGAGCTCGTTCCTTGGGCACAGTTACGCCTTTTAGCATTGATGATTTTACTCGTAGATCGGCAACATTTTCTCCACCTGTTTTGTGTTGGTTCAAAAGTTCAATTTTAGCATCCATTTCCCACAATGTTTCGATAAGTCCCATTCGAGATTTATTGATAAGAACATTTTCAATGGTGATATCAGAGTTTTCTACAAGAAGTGCTGCGATAATTGGAAAAGCCGCAGAAGAGGGGTCGCCTGGAATATGAATCGTTTGTCCGGTAAGGTGTGGTTGACCATTGAGATGAATAAAACGCGTTCCTTCTGCATCAGTTTTTATCTCAAGTTCAGCACCAAACGCTTTTAACATTTTTTCTGTATGATCTCGTGTGAGAATCGGTTCAATAACAGTTGTGGTGCCAGCAGTGTTGAGTCCAGCAAGTAGGATTGCTGATTTAACTTGAGCAGAAGCTATTGGAATACGGTAGCGAATCGGGTTAGCCATTTTAGGGCCATAAAGCGTTAAAGGGAGACGGTCGCTATGTGTTGCTTCAATTTCAACACCCATTAATCGCAGTGGGTTCAGAATACGCCCCATTGGACGTTTGGAGAGAGAAGCGTCACCAATAAAAGTCGTTTTCATGTGATAAGGGCCAACCATTCCCATAACCAGGCGGGCACCTGTTCCAGCATTGCCGAAATTTAAAGGTTTTTCTGCAGCTAAGAGGCAGCCATTCCCTGTTCCCCGAATGATCCAGCGATCAGCTTTCTTAATAATACAGGCGCCCATAGCTTGCATAGCAGCAGCTGTGTTGAGAACGTCATCGCTTTCAAGCAGTCCGTGGATATGTGTTTCACCATTTGCTAACCCTCCTAATATAAGGGATCGATGGGAGATTGATTTATCGCCTGGTATTTTAATTTTTCCAGAAAGACAAGTAGATTTGTAGGCGGTTATGGGTGTTGTTTTTTGCATAGAAGTTCTATTTAATCTCATCTGCCTTTTATTAAATTAAGCACTCTTTAGCACATGCTTTGAAAGGCGTCATGAGGAAATCCATGTGGAACGATGTATTTATCTTTGACAAAGACATTATTTTTCGATTAAGCACCATGAAATTTATCTTTATAATGGAATTATAGTTAACTAAAGAGGCACGGTTCATGGCAAAACAAGAACTTGGAACTAAACGTGTTGATCCAGAAACAGGAAAGAAGTTTTATGATCTTAATCGCGACCCTATTGTGTCGCCTTATACAGGGATTTCTTATCCGCGTTCTTATTTTGAAGTTGCGGCAGCTGAAGCAAATAGTGAAGAGGAAATTGATACTGAAGAGCTTGATACAGCGCTTGAAAAATCTGCCTTTATGCTTCTTGAAGAGGATGGTGACGATCCCAAAGATGATGATATTCCTGATTTGGAAGATAGTGATGTGGATCTAGGCGATGATGATGATGCATTTTTGTCACACGATGACGATGACGATGACGATGACGTTACCGATATTCTTGGAGGTGGTGTTTCTAAGGATGGCGATTCTTAAGAGAAGTGAGAGGGCATTCTTTTCATGGAATGCAAATTCTTCTTGATCTTCGATTTTTCTCGTTCTAAAAATTCTTCTTAAGATTGTTTACTATCCAGGAAAAATCTGTCTTTATGTGGGGCTATAGCTCAGTTGGGAGAGCGCTTGCATGGCATGCAAGAGGTCAGCGGTTCGATCCCGCTTAGCTCCACCAAAAAGACCATATTTTCTCAAGAGAACATCAGTATTTGATTGTTATGAAAGAGAAAAAGCAGCTTGGTGCTGTTCTTGTGATGCGTACAAAAAGAAAAAAATAAGCTGTTTATAATTTGTGGCATAATGCATAGAAAAAGAAGCATCTGGATCAGAGAGATCTTATTAATAAAGGTCGTTTGCGTACGATAAAAAACTATTATTTCTATAATTTAAGTGAGCGCTTTTCTACACACTGTTGCTTAAATCTAAATGTTTTGCCCAGCTAAGAGGCAACTCTTAATCAGGTTTTATGAATGATCCAGTAATTATTTTTTAAAAAGGAATTTTATTAGCAGGCTTTATTAAATAATGATTGTTGAATGCAGCACATATCTTAAAATTTTGTGATTTAAATGCCTCAATAAAAGGTATTTTTTTCTTTCGAATACTAAATTTTTAGGGCTGGAGTGTAGCACAACAGAGAAAATAGAATTATTTGAGGGGAGAATAATGCCTTCTTACCGTTCAAGGATCTCGACTCATGGGCGCAATGTGGCAGGAGCATGCAGTTTTTGGCGCGCAACAGGAATGAAAGAGTCTGATTTTGGCAAACCCATTACTGCAATTGCGAACTCTTTTACATAATTTGTACCAGGGCATGTCCATTTAAAAGATCTTGGGCAACTGGTCGCACAGCAGATAGCGGATTCTGGCGGTGTTGCGAAGGAGTTTAACACGATTGCTGTAGATGATGGAATTGCTATAGGGCATGACGGAATACTTTATTCTTTGCCTTCACGTGAAATTATTGCTAATTCTTTTGAATATATGGTTAACGCCCGTTGTGCAGACGCGTTTGTTTGTATTTCTAATTATGACAAGATTACGCCTGGTATGTTAATGACTTCTTTACGGCTAAATATTCCAACAATCCTCACAGCTTCACCATCATAACCCGTAAGTTCGGCAAGTGCTTCAAAAACTGAATATGAGATCTCTTTCAGACAAGAATTGATCATGTTTATCGATGGATGTTATACTACTTTTCATGGATTGATTCATGGATGATACACCATTTGCCTGAAGTAAAAGTAAGTTTTTCATTCTTGAGTTCTGGCTTGTGAAATCAATAGAAACGTCTTCAACAAAATGAGAGATTTTCAGTCCTTATGCGCATCGGAGGAATTTTTTATCATAAACGAATGGTAAATCTTTTGCCAATTTTTGACTCTTTGATGGAATACTTCTTTTTGGTAATATAATACTCCTGTTCGTTACAAATGGAACACTGCTATGGCTTCATTTTGACTCTCACATCTTAACTTAAGGTACAGAACTTAAGAATAATTCAGAAAGAGCACTTTGTTTGATTAGCTATAAGGTTTATTTTTTTTCAAGTTGTTTTAGGCGATACAGTACTTCTAAAGCTTCTTTCGGAGAGAGCTCGTCAGGATAGATATTTTTTAAAGCCTCATGAAGCATGCAATGTTTGTTTGTTTCTTCATTTATGAGAGATGTTGTTTTAAGGGAAAAAAGCGGTAAATCATCGATTAATTTATTTCCTTTTCCAGCTGTTTCGCCTTGTTCTAATTGATGCAGGACATCTGTAGCACGTGTAATAACTGCTGTGGGAAGTCCAGCAAGCTTTGCAACCTGTACTCCGTAGGATCGGTCAGCAGCTCCTGGCATGACTTCATGAAGGAAAACCACATCGCCATCCCAATTTTTGACTTTCATTGTTACGTTATAAAGGCGGTCAAGTTTTTCAGTGAGTGCTGTCATTTCATGAAAATGCGTGGCGAGAATAGCACGACATTGGTTAACTTCATGAAGATATTCAACGGCTGCCCAGGCAATTGAAAGTCCATCAAAGGTTGATGTTCCGCGTCCTATTTCATCAAGAATAACAAGGGAATGGCTACTGGCATGATTAAGAATCGTTGCTGTTTCGACCATTTCCATCATAAAAGTTGAGCGTCCTCGCGCAAGATCATCAGAAGCACCAACACGACTAAATAAGCGATCAACAACGCCAATATGCGCTGAACTCGCTGGAACAAAAGAACCCATTTGTGCCATAATAGTAATGAGAGCATTTTGCCGCAAAAAAGTCGATTTTCCTCCCATATTGGGACCTGTCAAAAGCCAAATTGCTGCATATTGATGATTTTTTTGTACAGAGAGGTTGCAGTTATTGGCAACAAATGGTTCTGCTGCTTGCTTTCGGAGTGCTTGCTCTACAACAGGATGGCGCCCTGCGGTGATACGAAAGGTAAGTGACTGATCAATTTTAGGACGACAATATTCTTGTTCTTCAGCCAAACGTGCTAAAGCAACAGAAACATCCAAAATAGCAAGTGCTTCAGCAGCTTTACGAATGAAATCAACCTGTTCAGTAATTTCATGAACAAGAGTGTCAAAGATTTCCAATTCAAGCGTCATAGCATGGGTTGCTGCATGGGCAATACGGCCTTCAAGCTCAACAAGTTCTGTTGTGGTAAAGCGCATAACATTTGCCAGTGTTTGTCGATGAATAAAACGTGCTTTTGCTTGTGGGGTATTGGTGAGAGCAGTTGCTTGTAAGTTGGTTATTTCGATGAAGTAGCCTAGAATATTATTATGCTTAATTTTGAGTGTTTTAATATCTGTTTCTTTGGCATATTGTGCTTGAAGTTCAGCAATAATAAGGCGAGATTCATCACGCAGAGCACGCATTTCATCGAGCTCTTTATGATAATTAGGGCGAATAAAACCACCATCCCTTTTAAGGAGGGGAAGATCATCGGATAATGCTTGTTCTAAACGAAAATGCAAAGCAGTAGGTAAATGTGAGAAAACCTGTTGGACATCACTTATTTCTTGGGGAAGCAATTCATTGTTAAGAAGCTGATTCAATTCATGAATGATTTCAAAACCGCGCTGAATTGAAGCTATGTCACGTGGTCCTCCTCGGCCAAGAGCCAAACGTGAAACGGCACGTGGCATATCTGGTCCCCCTTTTAAGATGAGCTGTATGGCTTCTGCAAGAGATGTATTGCGCAGAAAAAAGGCAATCGAATCCAGACGTTTATCAATAGCTGAAGGTGTGGTGAGAGGTGCAATGAGGCGATCAAAGAGGAGGCGTGATCCCCCTCCTGTGACAGTGCGATCAATGGCTTTTAGTAAGCTTCCATCACGTTGTCCCGATGTGGTTCGAATAAGTTCAAGACTTAGTCTGGTTGCAGCATCAATGAAAAGGGTAGCGTTTTCATTTTGGCGCTCAGGGCGCATGAGAGGAGGCCGGTGAGTGATTTGTGTTTTTTCGATATAACGAATGGCAGCGGCAATTGCCGAAAGTTCGGAGCGTGAATAGTCGGCAACACCTTCAAGGGTTGAGAGTTTAAAATAACTGCAAATGTCGCGTTCAGCGGTGACTGCATCAAAGAGGCTAACGTGTTGAGGCGAAACAATACGATCAAGAACATTAAAAAGCGATTTGTGCGATTTATCATGGAAAAAGGAGTCAGCTACAATGATTTCTTGTGGATCCACGCGCATGATATCAGCCAAAAGTTTTTCAGGGTGGCTTTCTGTTACACGAAATATGCCTGTTGAAATATCAATCCAGGAAAGGGCAAATTCTTCTCCCTTGGTGGTTTTAATGCGGGCAAGTGTCATCAGATAATTTGCGCGGGTTGGATCAAGAAGCTTTTCTTCTGTTATAGTTCCAGGTGTAACAAGACGAACGACATCGCGCCGAACGATTGATTTTGATCCACGTTTTTTAGCTTCTGCTGGATCTTCTGTTTGTTCACAAACAGCAACGCGATAACCGCAGGAGATCAGTTTTTGCAAATAATCATCCGCAGCATGAACTGGAACACCACACATAGGAATATCTTTACCCAAATGTTTTCCACGGGTTGTGAGTGTGATTCCTAAAACCTGAGCAGCTTCAATTGCATCATTGAAAAATAATTCATAGAAATCACCCATACGGTAAAAGAGAAGAGAATCGCTATTAACTGCTTTGATTTCTATATATTGCTCCATCATAGGTGTGAGGCGTTCTTTATGTGGGGCAGATGAGGGAACGGGTTGTGAGTTTAAATCATTTTTATGGTCAGTCTTATTATCCATTTTTACCCGCTTGCTTCTTTTAATAGAGGCTTTGATACCCTTTTTTATTTATTTCAACGTTTATCTTCATTATCTGTGAATTGAAATGCATTATCAGGTTTATTAGAACAAGCATAGCGATTTCTGATATATGAATCAAATTGTAAAATCGGATAATTACACGCGTTATCGAACAGAATTTATACTGTTTTTGGGAAAGCTTAGGTGAGATGAAAAAAAGTGAGCAAGATCAGAAAATGCCTCAAATGGTTTATAATGTCAATGAGCGAGAAGCTCTTGATTTTCATAGTCGTGGCCGGCCTGGAAAGCTTGAAATTGTTGCAACAAAGTCTATGGCAACGCAGTATGATTTAGCACTTGCTTATTCACCAGGTGTTGCTGTTCCGGTTAAAGCGATTGCTCAAAATCCAGCATTGGCTTACGATTATACTGCAAAGGGCAATCTTGTCGCTGTTATATCAAATGGAACTGCTATCTTGGGTTTAGGCAATTTAGGTGCACTGGCCTCTAAGCCGGTGATGGAAGGTAAAGCAGTCCTTTTTAAGCGCTTTGCGGATATTGATTCCATTGATTTGGAAATTGATACGAACGATACGGAAAGTTTTATCAATCTGGTACGTCATTTGGAACCCTCTTTTGGCGGCATAAATCTTGAAGACATTAAAGCGCCTGAGTGTTTTATGATCGAAAGTCGTTTACGCGAGGTCATGAATATTCCTGTTTTTCACGACGATCAACATGGTACAGCAATCATTGTGGCTGCTGGCGTGCTCAATGCCTTGTATTTAACTGGACGCAATATGGAAAATACGCGGTTAGTTTGTAATGGTGCTGGTTCTGCGGGAATTGCTTGTATTGAACTGATTAAAGCGATGGGGTTTCGACCTGAAAACATCATATTGTGTGATACTAAGGGTGTTGTCTATGAAGGTCGTAAAGAGGGGATGAATCAGTGGAAGTCTGCTCATGCTGTTCCAACAGATAAACGCACTCTCGCTGAAGCGATGGAAGGTGCTGACATGTTTTTCGGGGTTTCTGCTAAAGGCGCAATTACCCCTGAAATGGTAAAGTCGATGGCACCTCAGCCGATCATTTTTGCCATGGCTAATCCTGATCCAGAAATTACACCGGAAGAGGTTATGCAAGTGCGTAATGATGCGATTGTAGCGACAGGTCGTTCCGATTATCCAAATCAGATTAATAATGTCCTTTGTTTTCCTTATATATTTCGTGGTGCGCTTGATGTACGTGCGACAGTTATTAATGAAGATATGAAGATTGCTGCCGCAAGGGCTCTTGCAAATTTAGCTCATGAGGAAGTGCCTGACAGCGTTGCAGAAGCTTATCGTGGAAAGCGGTTGAAATTTGGTCCGAATTATATCATTCCTGTTCCTTTTGATCCGCGTTTATTCACTGTTGTTTCAATTGCAGTGGCAAAAGCAGCAATGGAAAGCGGTGTTGCGCAAAAGCACATTGATGATTTAGAGGCTTATGAGCGCGATTTAAATGCGAGACGTGATCCCATTTCTTCCATGATGCGTGGTGTTTATAATCATGTTCGTCAGGCGCCAAAACAAATTGTCTTTGCAGAAGGTGAAGAAGAGCAGGTAATGCGGGCAGCTGTATCTTATGTTCATCAAAAATTGGGACAGGCGATTTTGGTTGGTCGTGAAGAGCAAGTTAAGGAAACGGCTGCTATTTCTGGAATTGATCTTGAGCGTGAAGGTATATCTATTATGAATGCCAAGCTCTCCTGTCGCCTAGATGCTTACGCTCATTATCTTTATAAAAAAATGCAGCGTCAAGGCTGGTTGTTGCGTGATTGTTATCGTCGCATCAACAATGATCGCAATTATTTTGCTGCTTGTATGGTAGCATTAGGGGATGCTGATGCAATGGTTACAGGGGTCACACGCAATTATGAAACAGCGTTGATCGATATTCGCCGGGTGATTGATGAAAAACCAAAAGAACGGTTAATTGGTATTTCAATGGCCATTTGTCGTGGACGAACTGTGTTTATTGCAGATACAGCTGTTTATGAGAATCCTAAAGCTGAGGAACTTGCTGATATAGCAGAACAGACAGCTTCTTTTGTTCGTAAGTTGGGATCTCAACCACGGGTAGCATTTGTGGCATTTTCTACTTTTGGCTATATGAAAGGACAGATTACACGGCATATTCAAGATGCTGTCAATATTTTGCATGAACGCAAGGTTGGTTTTGAATTTGATGGAGAAATAAGTGCTGATGTGGCGCTCAATGTAAAATTGATGCAGCAATATCCTTTTATGGGATTAACGGAACCTGCTAATATTTTGGTGATGCCTGGATATCATGCGTCTTCCATAGCGAGCAAAATGTTGCAAGAGCTTGGTGAAGCAACTATTATTGGTCCTATTTTGATTGGATTGGAAAAATCTGTTCAAATTGTACCATTTAGTGGAAGTGATACGGATGTTGTCAATATCGCAACCTTAGCTGCTTACCATGCAAAAAAGTTATAAAAAATAAAGGCCACTGATATTTCATGGCCTTTTTGATAAAAAAATAAATTTTTAAGATGGTTGTGTTTGGCTGTTTTTTTGTTCTTCAGCAACACGTTTTTGAAAGAGAGCTGCAAAATCAATCGGGTCAATCCATAAAGGTGGAAAACCACCATTTTGGGTGGCATCAGATATAATTTGCCGAGCAAAGGGAAACAAAAGACGTGGACATTCAATAAAAACAAGTGGCATAATATGTTCTTGTGGAATATCTTTGATATGAAAAACGCCACCGTAAATCAGTTCTACATGAAATAACGTTTCGTTATTATCATTAGCTTTAACTGAGAGGGACAAAGCGACATCATAATTGTCATCACCAATTGGGTTAGCATTGACATTAATGTTGATATCGATTTGTGGTGACTTTTCCCGTGGACGCAGTGAACGAGGGGCACTTGGGTTCTCAAATGAAAAATCTTTTAAATATTGCGTCAATACAGCAAAAACTGGTTCTCCACCATTGTTGTTAATTTCACTTTTGACCATACTAAGAACCTCTCATCATAATGTATATATTTCTATTTTAGACCTAAAGACAAGGCTGGTTATCACGCCTTGCGAAAGGTTGCAAGAAACACTCTGCTTGTCTTGATTATTTTTTTAGTCCATTACAAGTTTGGGGGCATTTCAATGGTTATCATCATTTTTACGCCATGGAGATTCTGTGATATTGTAGTGGTAATCTTCTGCTTTAAGATCAATTATTTTTTCAGACTCATTTTTGGCGTTGGTATTGTTTTTAGGGTGGGGATTCATTTTGTTTCTAAATGATGAAAACACATACCAGACAATAGTACGAACTGGTTTAATAAGGAGTAATACTCCCAAAATATCGCTTACAAAACCGGGAAGAATAAGCAAAATTGCACCAAGAATAATGAAGCCATCATTGATGAAATAATTCTCTAGTGTACGTCCTTGGATAAGTTCACGTTGTATATTTTTTAAAAGGCTAAACCCTTGAATTCTCAACAAAATGCTTCCAGCTATTGTTGTTATAATGACCAAACTCAAAGTTGCTAAAATTCCAATTTTTTTTCCGACAAAGATAAAACCGGCAATTTCAACTAAGAGAGTTCCGAGGGTGAGAATAATAAAAAAGCGAGGATTTATGGAATAAGATTTGATCACATGAAAATTCCCTTTTCAAGGTTTGGGATGGAAAATTATTTAAGAAAACTCCTTTTAAAACTTAAATTAGAGGCTATAGAAATACTTGAATGGTAGATTCCCTATTTTACATATTTATTGATAAATGATATTGACTGCAATGTTTATTGCAGATCATCTTAAGTTTGGAGATTAACAGTCCCCATGGAATTTAACATCGTACTTGTCTTAGCTCTTGTTATTATGGTTGTTGTTTTTGTACAACTGCGTAATGTATTAGGAAAACGGATTGGTTTTGAAAAGCCTCCCTTTGATCCTTATTCGGGTCGTTCTAAAAAACAGACTGAAACAGAAACGGCTGATAATATTGTTTCTTTTCCTCATCAAGGCAATTCGCAAAAGGACGATTTTAGCGAAATTGATGCAATTTCACCAACAGGAAGTGCACTGAATGAAGGTTTACGGGCACTTCGCCAGAGTGATCCTCATTTTTCTCCTCAATTTTTTATAAAGGGTGCTCAAGTTGCTTACGAAATGATTGTAACAGCTTTTGCCAAAGGGGATCGCGATCAACTTAAGAAATTGCTTTCTCAGAATGTTTTTGAGAGTTTTTGTGCGGCCATTGAACAACGCGAAAAAAATAATGAAAGAGTCCAGTTTACGTTTGTCGGAATTAATAAAATTGAGTTTGTTGCAGCAGCAATGCAAGACAATGAAGAGTTTTTAACTGTGCGTATTGTCAGTGAAATGATTTCTGCGACTTACAATGAACAGGAAGAACTTATAGATGGTGATCCTGATGCTATTGTAGAAATTAGGGATGTTTGGACTTTTGTTCACAATAGCCTATCATCGGATCCAAACTGGAAGCTTTTTGCAACAGAAGATGAAAATTAAAATATTTTTCGTCTTAAAATCTTATAAGTAAGATTCATAAAAGACTGAAGATTGAAATGTTCATGGATGAATGGAGAAAAAGAAGTGATCTATTGGCTTTGCAGGATCGCTTTCTTTGGGAAAGGGTGTGTCGTAACATACCGCTTCATAATAAGCTCCATTCTTCTTTTGCAAAAGATACCGCAAATATTACTAAGGATTTTGCAAATATCGACAATAAAAAAGCGCATAACACAAATCTTCCCATTGTCTTAGGGGAACAAACAGAGATCAGCAATGGTTAAAAGAGAAAAGAAGATAGTTGCTACAAGCACATAGAGTCCATTTCTTCGATCGTTTTGACCATCGTAAAATTGCCAAAGGTCATTATTCTATTGAGGATCGTCTTAATCTTCACGGTTGTATGCAGGAAGGAGCCTATTTTTTCTTGAAAAATTTTCTACAATACTCTCGTAGAATGGATTGCGTTATGTGCTAATAATCACAGGAAAAGACCGGTCACATGGGAGTAATGGCGTGTTGTATCAGTTTGTCTTTCACTGGTTGGTTGTTAACGCTTATGTTCATGCATTTGAACAAGTTGCTCACAACAAGTGCTGGTGCGCTTTATGTTCGGTTGCGCCTTATGTCCGGGAAGTAGGTATGATGTTGTTTAGGCTATTTTAGGTCCAATTTTTACGCATAGTCATTCTGTTTTGGTGGTTTCATAAGAGAATTGGATAACCGTTATCGTCAAAAAACATTTGTGAAATAAAAGAATATTCGAAATACTACAGGAACAGATTGGTGAATTTTGATTTTTCTCCAGCGGTTAAACCTCTATTTGCTGGCTTTATTTTTGATTATTTAGATTAGCAGAGTATTGTCCTAGCAACATATTGGGATTGATGAATGCTATCGATAGTTGTGCAAAATTACACAGTGTTTTGTTTTCGTTTTTTTATTTGGGGTATACGCTGTAATGAAGATTTTTCACGACTATTTTTATGTTTATGAAATACCAGATTGGTGTTATCATTCATTGTATTTTCATTCAGTATGCACCTATTCTTGCATTAAAATGGTTGGTTTGTAGAGCCGTATTTAATCTTATCTCATATGTTTTATCCACATGCTCACCTCTCTTGTAGCACGCACGTAAATGTTTTTTTGGTTCTTCAAAGAGAGAGGATTCGAATAAGAAAATTTGACTGTATTCAGGAATATAATTTAATATAAAGAAATTATTTATCTTTAAAATCAATATCTTGATATGGTTGTTAAAAGGACTTAAAGGAACTTGTTCGTGGTAAAAGATCAATTTCTTCTGGTATGCCAAAAACTAAAATAAAGATATTGTTAGAGAAGACAGAGCATATTTTTAAAAGTGGGCTTTTTTCATAAACAGCGTATGAAGTGTGTGTTGATTTGAACAGGCGTATGGTTGTCTAGGCAATGAAAGAGTGCTTAACTCTAAGAGAGCAGAGTACACAATATGTTATCAAGTTTGATACTAGCTGTTGCTAGACTTTTGAGGTGTAATTAAGGGGTTTAGCGGCAATCTGTATTTTCTTTTTTTTTGAGAAATATTGGTCATGTTTTATTTTCAAAAAATTCTTGCAGTTTAAAACGATAAGTTGTTGAGCAAAACTCACATGTTACTGAAATATATTTGTTTTTAACCATTTTTTTTCGTTCATTAGTGGGAAAGCCTTCCAGTATTTCTTTAATTTTTTCGCGCGAACAGGAGCATTGCTCTACAAGAGAAAGGGGATTAAAAACTTTGACCCCTTGTTCATGAAAAAGACGGAATAAAAGCCGCTTACTGCCGATTTGGGGATCTATCAGTTCTGAATTTTCAATGGTTGCCGTCAATGCTTTGGCCTCTTGCCATTGATTTTCAAGTTGGGAACGGGTTTTGGTTTCTTTGGGTTTTTTATTGGGTTCATATATTTGATGATGAGACGATGCTTGGGGCAAAAGTTGGGTCAAAATCCCCCCTGCTCGCCAGCTTTTCTGTGGTTTCCCTTGTTGGTCGCGGTTGGTCAATATAGCGACTGCCAAACGGATGTCGGTAGGAATTTGTTCTGATTGGTCAAAATAGGCATGGGAAGCTTCTTGTAAATTTGATCCATCTAATGCAACTATCCCCTGATAGTGTTGCGTGTGGGTGTCCTGGTGGATGGTGAAGGCTAAAGTGCCTTTTCCTAGAAGTGTTTCTGAAGATATTTGATCATTGGCCTTTGCTTGTTTTAGTTTTTCTTCATCAAAACGAGCGTATCCGCGTAAACTGGAAGGAGGAGAAAAGTCGCACACCAACATATTAACTGGTCCATTGGAATGGGTTTGTAAAATAAATTTTCCCTTAAGTTTCAGGGAGGTCCCAAGAAGAACGGTCAAAACTAGAGCCTCTGCTAGAAGGTAAGAAACCGGTTCAGGATATTGATGTCTTGTGAGAATAGAATTTAAAGTTTCTCCAAGCTGTACAGTACGCCCACGGATATCGAGTTCTTCGACTTGAAAGGCAATAACAGTATCATCTTCATTCAAATAGATATTGTTGAGAGAGGCTTCATCTGGGGTTTTTTCACTCATATCTTTGCCTTTTATATGATTTATTTGACAGGTTAATGTGGAGAGAAAAACGCATCTTGTAAACACTATGTAAGAATTTCTTTTTGGGTATGGAGACGATTTTCAGTCTCATCAAAACGACAGATTGCGGTCCATCTATCACAGTATCAACAGCTTCTTCATCATGATGAGCGGGAAGACAATACATGAGAAGAGCACAGAGTTTTGCTAATTTCATTAAAGCTTCATTGACTTGATAAGGTTGAAAAACAGGATGACTGCGGGCACGAAATTCTTGCCCCATGGAAACCCACGTGTTGGTCATAATACAGTCAGCATCTTTAGCAGATTTTTGGGGATCTGGGTCAGTGTAATATGAGCCCTTCGTTTATGTGCCCAGTGCAAAAATTTTTCTTGTGGTTTGCTGCCTTTTGGAGTGGCAATACGCAGATGAAAGTTAAAAAAAGCAGTTCCTTCAATCAAAGAATGAAGCGCATTATTTCTATCTCTCATCCACGCAAATATTTTACTTGCGATTGGTCTACGATATTCTTCATAGGTGAGCATATCCGCCAGAATTTGGCAAGAATGTAGGTCATCTGTAAGGGCATTAATGACAGAGATTGGTGCATATTGTGCTAATTCGAGCATCCGGTGATGTATCGTTGTTCGTAATGTAACGATATCCAAAAAACGCGATAAGACACGTGTTGTATCAGCTATGATTTCGCTATGATCAAGCTGAATCTCTGAACCTGTTAGCATGATCGTGTCTCTACCAAGTTGGCGCATGCTAATATCGAATGAAATACGGGTTCGTGTGGACGGTTTTTCAAAAATCATCAGCTAGTATCTTATAAACGAAAGGTTTTGAACTTTTTCCTGCTTTGAAGGATTTTTGCATAGTCGATAATAGCACGTGCTATTGGCGGGATCGAAACAGATAAATCGGTGAAGTGGCGAAGAGTATTTTTCATGTTTAGATACTTGCCTTTTGTTATTTTTTTGTTTGCGAAAGGTAAGCAATTGCTTTTTGAATACGATGCAAGCTTTCATCTACTTCTTCTTCTTTGATGATAAGAGGAGGCAAAAAGCGCACTACGTTGTTGTTTGCACCAACACTCAAAAGATATTCATTTTCCAAGGCACTAACGACAATATTTGAGGGAAGGACACATTGAATACCCAGCATAAGTCCTACACCTTGAATTGCGCAGATAATATCAGGGTATGCGCTTAAAATGCTTGAAAGTCCATTTTTTAACTTATTCCCCATGTGTTGAACATGATGGAGAAAGCCTGATTCTAATATGATATCAAGAACACTGTTGCTCACAGCCATCCCCAAAAGATTGCCTCCAAAGGTTGATCCGTGGGTTCCTGGTATCATACTTTTTGCAGCTTTCTCTGTTGCAAGACAAGCTCCCAACGGAAATCCGCTACCCAGTCCCTTTGCAAGGGTAAGAATATCAGGTGTGATAGCACTCCATTCATAAGCAAAAAGCTTTCCTGTTCGTCCAATGCCTGTTTGGACTTCATCCAAAATTAAGAGCAGATCATTATCATTGCATATTTTGCGTAAAAAACTTAAATATTCACGGGGAACTGTTCGTATTCCTCCTTCTCCTTGAATGGGTTCAATAAGGATAGCTGCAGTATTTTTATTGATAGCGTTACGCAAAGCGCTTTCATCACAAAAAGGAATTTGAATAAATCCATCAACTTTTGGTCCAAAACCTTCAAGATATTTTTCCTGTCCGGTAGCAGCGAGCGTTGCCAATGTGCGCCCATGAAATGCACCTTCAAAAGTAATAATTTCAATGCGTGTTGGATGGCCAGATGTATAATGATAGTGACGAGCAGTTTTGAATGCACATTCCAGTGCTTCAGCACCAGAATTGCAAAAAAAGACCTTATCAGCAAAGCTGTTTGCACAAAGTCGTGCGGCAAGAGCTTCTTGTTCAGGGGATTGAAAAAGATTGGAAACATGCCAAAGTTTTCCAGCTTGTATTTTGAGAGTATCAACCAATTTTGGATGTGCATATCCTAATGCATTGACAGAAATGCCAGAGGTGAAATCAAGATAACGCTCTCCTTTATCGGAAACAAGCCATACACCATTGCCTTGTTCGAAACGCAAATTGCGTCGAGCAAAGCATTCGTAAAGTGGCTGTAGAGTGGTAGCGTCCATCATGCTTTCCTTTATGTTTCGAATTCTGCAATACAATAAACAAAACAACGCTGCAAACAAAATACGTTGCATCTTTGGTATAGATAATCAGCGTTTCATTGCGGTCAATTACTACCCTTACAGGATAGATCATTACAACACCGATTGGCAAAAAGTTAAAGAAGGTTTTTAAAAGAAGCATTTATGGGAAAAAGTCTTAAGCAAAAACGAGAGTTTGATTTATGTTTGATTCGCAAGTTGGGGAAAACATTCTAAATGGGCTCTTCAAGAGGGAAAGGCTCTTGTCATAGAGTCAGTGCATATTGTAATTTAAATCAGCAGGCAAGATTATGTTTCGGTTTGTAAATTCCACAGGTTGAGGGAAGTTTTTTGTGCTCGGATAGAATATAAATTTTTTTCATTCGGCTCATTGAAAAGATGATTGAAACATTTGAAGGTGCAAAGGGGTGCAATCTCAATGAGGTGATCAGAATGGAGTGCGGTATGGGTTGGACATGTGAACGCGTTGAACTTCTTAAGAAGTTTTGGAGTGAGGGGTTAAGTGCAAGTCAGATTGCATCTCAGTTAGGTGGAGTTAGTAGGAATGCAGTGATTGGTAAAGTACACCGGTTAAAACTACCAGGACGTAGTAAGACAGCCCAAGGAATGTCGCGTGCACAAAAGACAGTTGTAGGTGTCAGTTCATCGGCTCCGCGGATGCGTCGCACACCATCGACGATATTACCAACGAATGCTGCTTCTTGCAGTATTGGGGCGACAGCTTTAAAGATGGATGTTGTAACGGAGGATGTGGCAGAAGTTGACATGTCCGCAAAATCAAATGTGGTTGTGCCTATTTCCCGCCAGCTTAATCTTTTGCAATTGAGTGAAAATACATGTAGATGGCCAGTTGGCGATCCTTTATCATCAGATTTTCATTTTTGTGGTGCCGATTCCGGTGAAAATAGTCCTTATTGTGCCTTTCATGCTAAGATAGCATTTCAGCCAATTTCTGAAAGACGGCGGATAAGAATATAATATTCGCAACGTAATTTCATATTGCATTGTATGCCCTTATTATTATTTCAGCTTAAATGTTTTAGATCATAAGACCATTAATTGGGGGGGCTATGGCTCACTAGAGAGCGTTCTTTTGAATAAAAAGAATATCATCAATATATAATTTGCTATGCAAAGAGAAAATTGTGAAGATAATACTTTAATGAATGAGAAATTCTGCCTTCAAGGGGGGCTATTCAAGTTTTATCTTTTCGTGTTTTTTTTATGATAACGCTTAGT
The DNA here is from genome assembly GCF_009936175.1 of Bartonella quintana. Classification (NCBI taxonomy): domain Bacteria; kingdom Pseudomonadati; phylum Pseudomonadota; class Alphaproteobacteria; order Hyphomicrobiales; family Bartonellaceae; genus Bartonella; species Bartonella quintana. The sequence goes on from NZ_AP019773.1 coordinate 136,567, forward strand.
TTTACCTTTTATGGTGGTTTTGATCTTATAATGACCGATAATATTCTGTTGCGTGCGGAATGATGCGCCGTAAAAGTGCAAATTATTGCTCATCTTCGTTGTCTCTTTTTAGGGTAACTTTACAGCTTTCAAAAGTATCTATAGCAATGTCTTTTAAATAATAGATTGTGCAGAATCTCACGTTTTTGTTCTTTAATGGGTTCTCTCCTCACAAAGACCAGTAGAGTATGCTATTTTGCTCTTACTGCATGCATTTGTTTAAAAGAGACATCTCTCCTTGCTTCCAATTCTCGTCCGTAAATGATATAAGACCCATAGGGCACCTCCATTTATACTTATGAAGGTGCAAGCCAGCATCGTCATTCTATTTACCAACTCCCAATCTTGCACCTGTTCTTGCATTAAGCAGGTTCATAAGTGAGATTTAAGTCTTTTCTCAAATATTTTTTATTTACACATCGCTTCTTTTTATGATGCGCGAGCAACATTTTTTTTATGATTCATCATAAGAGAAGGATGAAATGAGAAAAACTTCCTGTCTTTAGTGTTTTCTCATTCAATATAGGGAAAAAGATAAATTATCTTTATAAGTCAATATATTACCGTTTAATATTTCTTCTGTTGTGATAATCTTTTCGATTTTTGGCAGGATTTCTTTCTGATAGACTTGCCATGTTAAGGGACCAACATATTTGGCAATAATGATGTGTTCTTTATTCAAAAGAAAAGTTTCTGGTGGTCCATAGACCCCCCAGTTAATGGCCGTATGCCCTGAAACATCAAAGCCAATAAATTTAAAAGGATTACCAAAATTATTCAGAAAGCGTTGAGCATTCTCTTTGTTATCTTTATAATTAATGCCAATAAGATCAAAACGTTGATCTTGTGTAATCTTCATAAGAAGAGGATGTTCTTCACGACAAGGTAAGCACCAAGATCCCCAAAAATTGACCAATATTATGCGCCCTTTAAACTGTTCTAGATCCAAATGGTTTTCATTGTTAAGTAAGGGAAGATTGGTTTTTGGGGCGGGTTTTTCAGCTAATGCGTTTGGAAGAAGAAAAGTATCGTTAGGGTATTTGCTGTCCGTAAAGTTGAAGAAAAGCATAATAAGAAGAAGAAAAAGCACAAATGGTCCAAAAAGACCAAAAAGAACAGATAAGGATATGTTTTTTTTAGGTTTTTGAGGGGTAATTTTCATTATATTTTTCTTTCTGAAACAGTTCTTTTTCATTCAGCTGCTGTAGGATTTTTTTTTGGTGGATAGCTTTGCGAACAATGTGCCCAATAAGACCCAGAAGGGAAATTGCAGAAAGCATGTAACTCAAAACAACAATTTGCTCGTGGTGAAGGGTACCAAGGAAAAAATCAATTTTCTGAGACAGATTTCCTAAAAGTCCACTGTGGATGCTGTTTAACTCGGGCATGATGAAGAGTCTTGTTGTTGTGCACGACGGGCTTCTTGTATCTGAAGTATTTGAATATGACGACCATTGATTTCGTTTCGCATAGCCATCAAATAGAGCGAAATAAACAGAAAGGTGAAACAAACTATCATTGTTATGAGGGGCCATAACATAGCACGGTCGATTGTTGTGCCTCCTGAACGTAAAAGCGATGCTGATTGATGCAGTGTATTCCACCAATTAACGGAAAATTTGATAATGGGAATATTTACCAATCCAACCAGTGTGAGAATTGCTGTAGCGCGTGCAGCTTTTTCTTTGTTATCAAAAGCACGAGCAAGCATAACAATGGCAAGGTAGATAAAAAGCAAGATCAAGACCGATGTTAGTCGTGCATCCCATACCCACCATGTTCCCCATGTAGGGCGTCCCCAAAGCGCTCCTGTTACCAAAGCTAAGGCTGTAAAAATTGCTCCAATGGGTGCACCACATTTGAGTGCTACATCAGCAAGATGATACCTCCAAATCAGGCTTCCTAGTGCAGCGATACTCATTATGATATAACAGAACGTAGATAACCACGCGAATGGTACATGAATGTACATAATCTTGACAGCGATACCTTGTTGATAATCCTCAGGGGAATGTGTAATCAGAATAAGCCCTAAGATAAGAAAACACACTGTTATGTAAGTTAACCAGGGCAAAAGGGTACTGCTTATTTTCATGAAATGATTTAAACTTGCGGGGAGTGACCTCATTTTATATGTACGAGATGTTTTATTCATGAATTTATAATAGGCAGAATTTAGTTTTGCGGCAATCATCTTTTACTATTCTGATAAAAACTTGAGTGTTATAGCTGCAACAAAAGAGCTAAAAAGGCTCAAAAGAAGTGAAAAAGCAATAAGAAGAGTCAAGGAAGTAAGAAAAGAGACATTTGGATTTATTGGGGCTGTAGCAGCTGAAACGCCAAAAATCATGATTGGAATAATCCACGGTAAGATGATGATGAAAATGAGAAGAGTGCTGTGTAACAATGACGTTGCAAGGGCTGCTCCTATAGCGCCAATAAAAATAATGGCAGGTGTTCCGCATAAGAGAGTGAGTATTGTTGTAAAAGTTATTGTGGCATCTAAATGAAGCATGACTGCTAAAATAGGAGTAGAAAAAATAAGGGGAAGCATAGTTCCCACCCAATGGGCAAGACATTTGGTAAACACAATCAATGTAAAACTCTGTCTTTGTCCAGAAAGGATGAACTGGTCGAGGTTTCCATCATCACAATCGGTTTGGAAAAGTTTATTCAGATTAAGGAGTCCTGCGAGAAGGACTCCAAACCATAATATGCCTGGGCCGATTTGTGCAAGAATTTTTGGATCTGGTCCAACGGCAAAGGGGGTTATCACAATAACAGCGATGAAAAACAAAAGTCCTGTTAACGAGGAAGCTTGTGGCACTAAGATTAATTTAAGATCACGCCAGAACAGTGCTTTCATTCTCTTTTCTCTTGGGAAGGTACAAATTTTTCCAAAGCGATCTTATGGTTTTCTGGAATACCAAAAGGACTATGGGTTGCAGCGATAATCATACCGCCTTGGTTTAGATGACGCTGAAAAAGATTGGCAAGGAGAGTTTGAGCATGGCTATCAAGTCCTGATGTAGGTTCATCTAAAATCCAAATAGGTCGATAGGAGAGCAAAAGGCGGGCAATGGCTACACATCTTTTTTGCCCGGTTGACAAAACATTGAAAGGTAGGGGGGCAAGATCAGAAAGACCCATGTCGGCAAGAGCTTCGTGTGGAGAGCGTAGGTATTGTCCATAAAATGCTGACCAAAATTGCAGATTATCGATAACAGATAAGAAAGGTTTCATAGCATTTTGGGGGCCAAGATAATGACATGCAGTTGCTACAGGATATGTTTGTTCATGGTCTTTAAGACTTACATGACCTTCAGCAGCTTCAAAAAGACCAACAATGATTCGCAGTAAGGTAGATTTCCCGATTCCATTTGGACCTGTGATTGTCATAAGTTGGTGTGGGAATAAACAAAAAGAAAGACCTTGGAAAAGAATTTCTTCTTTTCTGTGAGCTGCCAAATCTTTGCCCGATAACACCATATGATTGCCTATTTTGCCTTTACTTCTATAATCTTTATTGCATTATAGGATAAAAAACACGTTATTTTGCGCAATTGTATCTAGAATAGTTCTAGAAATAGTTTTATAAGCAATGTGTTACATCAATATCTGGTGTAGAATGGTTTTTAGCGCTGATTTCCGAATTTGCTGATGGGAAGGTAGAGGGGGAAATGGATGGCGGAGGTGATTACGTCTGCGCTCAAGCTGCGACTTTGGTGCGTGGTTTGTGTTGTTCATTCCAGGAAATTGAGAGGTTTGTAGTATGAGGGTGGACAGTCATGACTCAAATTGATAGCTTTAATTGTCGCAGAACTTTAAATGTTGGTGGCAAGGGATATGCTTATTATAGCTTGATTGAAGCAGAGAAAAATGGACTTCAGGGTATTTCCCGTTTGCCGTTTTCGATGAAAGTGATTCTCGAGAATTTATTACGGTTTGAAGATGGGCGTACGATTAAGAAAGAAGATATTTTAAACGTTGCGAAATGGCTAAGCGACAAAGGAAGTGCTGGTGCAGAAATTGCCTACCGCCCTGCACGCGTCCTCATGCAAGATTTTACCGGTGTTCCTGCTGTTGTTGACCTTTCTGCGATGCGTGACGCGATGATTAAACTCGGAGGAAACGCTGAAAAAATCAACCCTCTCATCCCTGTTGACCTTATTATTGACCACTCAATTATCGTTGATGATTTTGGTAATCCTATGGCTTTTAAGGAAAATGTTGAGCGTGAATATGAACGGAATAGTGAACGCTATCGTTTCCTTAAATGGGGGCAGCAAGCTTTTCAAAATTTTCGCGTTGTTCCTCCAGGAACAGGAATTTGTCATCAGGTTAACCTAGAGTATTTGGCACAATGTGTGTGGATAAAAGATGAGGAGAAACATCAGACGATTTATCCTGATACCTGTGTAGGAACTGATTCGCATACGACTATGGTAAATGGTCTGGGTGTTTTGGGCTGGGGTGTTGGTGGTATTGAAGCAGAAGCGGCAATGTTAGGTCAGCCCATTTCTATGTTGTTACCTGAAGTGATTGGTTTCCGTTTAACAGGTAAACTTAAAGAAGGTGTGACAGCTACCGATTTAGTTTTAATGGTAACACAAATGTTACGCAAGAAGGGTGTTGTAGGGAAATTTGTTGAGTTTTTTGGTTCTGGCCTGGAGCACATGACGCTTGCTGATCGGGCGACAATTGCGAATATGGCACCTGAATATGGAGCAACGTGTGGTTTTTTTCCAATTGATAAGGAAACAGTGCGTTATCTCAACATGACAGGGCGCGATGAAAATCGGATCGCTTTAGTAGAAGCTTATTGCAAAGCACAAGGGATGTGGCATGATGAAATGGGAGCCGATCCCATTTTTAGTGATATAATTGAATTAGATATGGGAAGCGTTGTGCCTTCTATGGCTGGTCCTAAACGTCCTGAAGGACGTATTGCATTGGAAAGTGTTGGCCAGGGTTTTGAGAAGGCGTTGGTTGAGGATTATAAGAAGACTTTTGACCAAGATGGCCGTTATCATGTCGAAGGTGAGGAATACACGCTTGGGCACGGCGATGTGGTGATTGCTGCAATTACTTCCTGTACAAATACATCAAATCCAAGTGTTCTTATTGCAGCAGGTCTTTTGGCGCGTAATGCTGTGGCGAAAGGTCTGAAAAGCAAACCATGGGTTAAGACTTCTCTTGCGCCCGGTTCACAAGTTGTTGAAGCCTACCTTCACAATTCAGGTCTCCAAAAAGATTTGGATGCATTAGGGTTTAACTTAGTGGGGTTTGGGTGCACGACATGTATTGGGAATTCTGGTCCTTTGTACCCAGCTATTTCCAAAGCGATTAATGATAATGGTTTAATTGCAGCTGCGGTTCTTTCAGGAAATCGTAATTTTGAAGGGCGTGTATCACCTGATGTACAGGCGAATTATTTAGCTTCACCACCATTGGTTGTTGCGCATGCTCTAGCAGGAACAGTGCGTAAGGATTTAACCAAGGAACCTCTTGGCGAAGGTGCAGATGGTCAGCCAGTTTATTTGAGAGATATTTGGCCAACTTCTAAAGAAATACAGGAGTTTATCGAAAAAAATGTCACGCGTAAGATTTTTGCTGAAAAATATGCAGATGTCTTTGAGGGAGATGAAAATTGGCAAAAAGTTCAGGTTCCTACAGGTGCTACCTATTCCTGGGATAAGCAATCAACATATGTGCGTAATCCACCTTATTTCGGTGATATACGGAAGGTTCCTAATGCCTTGTCAGACATTAAAAACGCACGGATTTTAGGTTTGTTTGGTGATAAAATCACAACGGATCATATTTCTCCTGCTGGTTCCATTAAAGTTGATTCTCCTGCTGGAAAATATTTGGCTGATCATGGTGTTAAAGTGGCTGATTTTAACCAATATGGAACGCGTCGTGGAAATCATGAAGTTATGATGCGTGGGACTTTTGCCAATATCCGGATTCGTAACTTCATGCTAGGAGAAAATGGTCGTGAAGGAGGCTATACAGTTCATTATCCTTCAGCGACAGAACAAGCAATTTATGATGCAGCAATGGCATATAAACGGGAAGGTGTTCCGCTGGTTGTTTTTGCCGGTATTGAATATGGCAATGGGTCGTCTCGTGATTGGGCAGCTAAAGGCACCAATCTTCTTGGTGTAAAAGCGGTTATTGCTCAGTCTTTTGAGCGGATTCATCGTTCTAATCTTGTTGGTATGGGAATTGTTCCTTTTGTGTTTGAAGCGGGTGCAAGCTGGCAATCTTTTGGTTTAAAGGGAGATGAAGAGGTAACGATTGAAGAGATTCATAACTTAAAACCTCGTCAGAAGACTGTAGCTACGATTACTTTTTCTGATGGAACGGTAAAAACCATTCCATTATTATGTCGTGTCGATACTGAAGATGAGTTGGATTATCTGCATCACGGTGGCATTTTACCATATGTTTTACGTAATCTGGCGGTTTAATTGTATTTGGTTATTTAGGAGTGTCTTTAAACTATTAAGTTTGGTGTCAAGGAGTTGGTGTTTGTTTTTTATGCCCATATTTGAGAATTCGATTGACGTTGGCCTTAGGATTGCGCTATAAGATATGCAGTTATCAGCAAATTTATAATTTGGTTTAGATTCATTTATATCTGTAGGGGTATTACTTGTGCTATTCCTACTGGTGAGTTGAAAGAGAGATATATTTATGGCGAATACACCTTCGGCTCAAAAAGCGGTGCGCAAGGTTGCTGCCCGTACGCAGATTAATCGGGCTCGCCGTTCGCGCGTTCGTGCCTTCATGCGTAAGTTTTATGATGCTTTGGCTGGTGGTGATAAGGCATCGGCGGAAGTAGCATTTAAGAATTTTGAACCTGAGATTATGCGTGCGGTTTCCAAAGGGGTTTTTCATAAAAATACTGCAGCAAGAAAAGTATCACGTTTAGCAAAACGTTTGAAGGCCCTTAGCATTTAGGCTTTTTCCATTTTTTTAAAATTTAGGCCAGCACCTCTACAGGTGCTGGCTTTTTTGCTTTCTTTTTAAGGCAGAGAAATGCAATGATTCTTTCCCAGAAAAGCTAGAGAAGATTTGTAGAAATTATATGGTTATCCACAGTCTTTGTGGATTTTTGCAGAGTCTTTTTTGTCAAGCTTTTTTATTTTTTTTTTTTAGTCTGAAGAGATTCTTTAATTATTGGTAAATTTAGAAAAAAAAAGTAAATTGAATCAATTATTTTTCTCATTCCTCGTTTATATCAGCAGGTTTATAGCGGTTTTTTAGGAGATTTTGATTTTATTTTGACCTCTTGCATTTTACCTCTGCTGTTTTGTATGGTTCTTGTAGAAACTAAAAAAATACAGGGTTCAGATCAGAGAGAGTTATCCTGTGTTGTTGAGTGTAAGGTGCTTTAGTTTAGGCTGTTATGGGCTCTCATGTTGGATAGGTTTTCTGACGGATTTTTTAGTTTTCTTGAATGGTGTGTTTTTCATTTTAGAAAAATGGATCATATCATAAGTGCAAGTAAATCTTAGTCATCTTTGTTGGTGGGGTTGTGATGAGGTTATCCTGGGGGAGGATGAATAATCTTATTGGGGTAGGGCGTTTTGCCTTTGCTAAGTTGATTTTTAGCTGTTTGGCGAGACAAAGTTTTTGTTTTTATCGGGATGAAAGATGGTGGATAAATTGAACTCTAAAGCTAGTTCCTTTAAAAGGGTTTCGGTGGATATCCTGTCGGCAGAGAAAATAATAAAAAGTAAGATGACGAATATAGGTGGGCCAGTTGTTGAAAATGCTTCTATAGAGCATCCAGTTATTTCAGAAGAAGAAGGTGCAGCGACTTTCGCGCGTGTGATGGCGCAGTTAAAGGCACAGGTTGGTATCGAGGCTTATACCAGTTGGTTTGGTCGTTTGAAGCTTGCTGAATATAGCCGTAATCTTGTAAAGCTTTCTGTTCCTACAGCATTTTTGCGTTCATGGATTAATAATCACTATGGTTCTCTTTTGACCAATTTATGGAAACAAGAGAATTCAGCGATTCTTCGGGTTGAAGTCATTGTTCGTGGTATGAAGCGCGTTTCAAAAGGCGTAGTCTGTAGAACGAGTGCAGCTCCTGTTGTTCTGGAAGGGCAGACAGCTTCCTCTTTTGTTGAGAGTTATACAGAGCCTTCAGTAAAGGATATTGAAGCAGGAGTTTTTGGTTCTCCACTTGATTCTCGTTATACTTTTGAAAGTTTTGTTGAGGGTTCTTCTAACCGTGTTGCATTAGCTGCAGCGCGTTCGATTGCAGAGGGACATAAAAGTGCTTTGCGCTTTAATCCTCTTTTTATTCACGCCTCTGTTGGTTTAGGAAAAACCCATTTGCTTCAAGCTGTTGCAGCTGCTGCACTAAAGCGTTTAATGCCTGCACGGGTTATTTATTTAACTGCTGAATATTTTATGTGGCGTTTTGCGACAGCTATTCGTGATAATGCTGCTCTTTCTTTTAAAGAACAGCTTCGTGATATTGATCTTTTGATTATTGATGATATGCAATTTTTGCAAGGAAAATCGATACAGAACGAATTTTGTCATTTGCTCAACATGTTGCTTGATAGTGCGAAACAAGTTGTTGTTGCTGCAGATCGTCCGCCAGCAGAATTAGAATCACTTGATCTTCGCGTTCGGTCTCGACTTCAGGGAGGGGTTGCTCTTGAAATTGAAGTACCAGATTATGAAATGCGTTTGAAAATGTTACGCCAACGTTTAAAAGTGGCGCAACAAGATGATAACATGGTTGTAATTTCTGATGAGGTTTTGCAGTATATTGCTAAAACGATTTTGGGTTCAGGGCGTGATATTGAAGGAGCATTTAATCAATTGTTGTTCCGTCAGTCTTTTGAATCTGATTTATCTTTAGAACGGATTGATGAATTGTTGGGTCATTTGACACGTTCAGGTGAATCGAAGCGTATTCGGATTGAAGAAATTCAGCGCGCAGTTGCGCGCCATTATAATGTTTCTAAGCAAGATTTATTGTCTAATCGTCGGACGCGTACAGTCGTGAAGCCGCGACAAGTTGCGATGTATTTGGCGAAAATGTTGACACCTCGTTCGTTGCCAGAAATTGGGCGTCGTTTTGGAGGGCGTGATCATACGACAGTTTTACATGCTGTCCGTAAAATTGAAGATTTGGTTTGTGATGATCAGACATTAGCCAAAGAGCTTGAATTGCTTAAGCGGTTGATTGGAGAGCAAGCTGCATAGCATTTATAATTTTCCCACTGTTATCGAAAATCTTGCAGAGGAATTAATAAAGATGGTTTTTGCTTATACAGGAGTCACTTGCTATTTTAAAAGAGGTTGAGTAAAATTCAGCGGGTGATTCTTTCAAGGGGATCGTGTTGTTTTCAATCTAGAGAATTCCTATAATTCTTGGTAAATTATAATGGGGATTTTTATGCACGTTACAGTTGATCGCAATCAACTTCTCAAGTCTCTTGGTCGTGTTCACCGTGTGGTTGAGCGTCGTAATACTGTTCCTATTTTGTCGAATGTGTTGATTGATGCAGACAAGAACGGTGTGCAATTAAAAGCAACAGACCTTGATTTAGAGGTTACAGAATCTTTTATGGCCAATGTAAAACAAGCGGGAGCAATAACTGTTCCAGCACATTTGCTGTATGACATAGTTCGTAAACTTCTTGATGGGAGTGAGATTGTATTATCAGTTGATATGAATCAGGCGAGTACGATGTCTGTTGTTTCTGGTTGTGCACATTTTCAGCTTCAGTGTCTTCCCAAAGTAGATTTTCCAGAGTCGCTTCCAGGTCAATTTGGTTACCGTTTTTCTTTATCGGCATCAAGCTTGAAGCATTTGCTTGATTGTACGCAATTCGCTATTTCTACTGAAGAGACTCGTTATTATCTTAATGGTATTTATTTTCATGTCGTTGATGATGGTGTTCTAAAGCTGCGTTTAGTTGCTACTGATGGTCATCGTTTGGCGCAAGTTGATATGGAAGCGCCTTCGGGGGTTAAAGACATGCCTGGTATCATTATTCCCCGTAAAGCTGTAGGAGAGTTGCAAAAGCTTCTTTCTGAAGAAATTAATGATAATGTGTGTGTAGAGCTTTCAGAAACAAAAATTCGTTTTTCTGTAGGTTCTGTGGTTTTTACATCTAAGTTAATCGATGGAACATTCCCAGAATACCAACGTGTTATCCCTCTTGGAAATGATAAAAAATTAATCGTCAACAAGCAGAATTTTTCTTCTGCCGTTGATCGTGTTTCTACAATTTCAAGTGATCGCGGGCGTGCAGTGAAGTTAACGATTGAGCAGGGACAATTAAAGCTTGTTGTTCATAACCCTGACTCGGGGAGTGCAGAAGATCAATTAGCAGCTACTTACACATCTGATCCACTCGAGATAGGGTTTAATTCACGTTATCTTTTGGATATTGCTGGACAACTTTCGGGCGATGAGATGGTTTTTATGCTGGCCGAAGCCGGAGCCCCAGCTCTGATTCGTGATAATGATGACGCGGATGCGCTTTACGTGCTGATGCCCATCCGCGTTTAGGGACGATTGTTTTGCAATGCATGGCTGGCCATGTGCACAAAGTGACAGTGAGGCAGCTAAGGCTTGTGCGTTATCGCAATTATTCTTCTTTTAATATTCATTTTTCGGGTCAGCATGTAGTCTTTACTGGACATAACGGTGCTGGTAAGACAAATCTTTTAGAAGCATTGTCTTTTCTTTCTCCTGGTCGTGGTTTACGGCGGGCGGCTTATTCTGATGTCAGCTTTGCAGATAGTGGAAATACAGGATTTGTTGTGTTTGCGCGCCTTCAATGTGCTCTTTATGGTGAAGTAGATATTGGTACGGCTTGGGACATTGACGATAACAGCCGAAAAGTACATATTAATGGTGTGAATAAGACAGGTGATTGCCTAACAGATTACTGTCATATGAGTGTCCTAACTCCTTCTATGGATGGGCTTTTTACAGGTTCTTCGCTTGAGCGTCGCCGCTTTTTAGATCGTATGGTTTTGGCTATTGATCCTTTTCATGGCCGTCGTATAATGGATTATGATAGGGCTATGCGCGCTCGTAATCGTTTATTTTCGGATGGAAGTGAAGATCGTGCTTGGTTTGATGCTTTAGAAAAGCAGATGGCAGAATTGGCAACAGCTATTGCTGCAGCGCGTATTGATATTATTCGGCTTTTAAATGGCATGTTTGCACAAGCGCCAGTTCATACACCTTTCCCACGCGCTTTTTTGCAAGTTGATGGTTTTTTAGAAACAGCTCTTAGTAAGGCATCAGCGATTGAGGTTGAAGAGCAATTTTGTGATCGATTGCAGAATAACCGCGCGATAGATCGTGCTGCTGGGCGGACATTAGAAGGACCACATCGCACAGATTTGCAGATTTTTTATGCTGATAAAAATATGGCGGCAGCATCTTGTTCGACAGGTGAGCAGAAAGCTTTGGTGACAGGTTTGGTTTTGTGTCATGCGCGTTTAACAAGTATAATGTCGGAGAGGGCACCTATTCTCCTTCTTGATGAAATAGTTGCTCATCTTGATTCTCATCGGCGTGCTGCTTTGTTTGATCTTCTTGATGATTTAGGTGGACAAACATTTATGACCGGAACAGATCCCATTTTATTTGACGCTTTGAAAGGGCGAGCAGAGTTTTTTGAGATTAAAGATGGAACTTTGTTGCCATAAAAAATATGCTAAAAGTTTTTTATAAGCTGATGATCGAAAAGAAGAGGCGATTATGTCTAAGATTATAACGGTTTTAAATGGTCCTAATTTAAATTTTCTTGGTAAACGTGAACCAGAAATTTATGGCACTGAAACCTTAGAAGATATTGAACAATTTTGCAAAAAATGTGCAACGAGGCTTGGCATAATAGTGCACTTTCATCAAAGCAACTATGAGGGGCAATTGGTAGAGTGGATACAGGAAGCGATTGGCGTGAGTGCGGGATTAATCATTAATCCTGCTGCTTATAGCCATACATCTATTGCAATTCTTGATGCATTAAAGATGTTTTCGGGGCTAAAAATAGAAGTTCATTTGTCTAATGTTTATCACCGTGAAGCTTTTCGTCACCATTCTTATACGTCTGCGGGTGTGGATGCAGTTATTTCTGGCTGTGGGAGTAAAGGATATTGGCTTGCGCTTGAATATATTGCTCAACGATTTAATTATAATTGTTAAAAGCAATGTTGGATAAGAGCAGTATGGGCATTGAATTTACTTGATAATTATTTCTTGATGAGTAAGATATCACCGTTGTATTTTTTGCAACTTCCAGTGCGTATAACGGCGGCAGGTTAAGATGAGAAGCTTTGTTAGACAATTAGAAATCTTTGCAGTTTTAGGGGGTGCACTGCTTCTATCTGGTTGTAAAGTTGATGTTCTTCAGCCATCCGGATATGTTGCACGTCAACAGCTTATTTTGATTGCTGTTTGTGTGTTTGTTATGCTTTGTGTTGTAATTCCGGTGATGGTAAGTGTAGTGCTTTTGGCTTTTAAGTATCGTGCGTCGAACGTAGCAGAAGATTATTTACCTGATTGGGGGCATTCAAATAAAATTGAAGCATTTATGTGGGGTATTCCAATTCTTATCGTAACGGTTTTAGGTGCATTGACGGCCTATTATACCTATAAACTTGAACCAGCAAATCCACTTCCGGTGGAAATTGTTGGTGAAGAGAAGCCGTTGCAAGTCGATATTGTGGCTCTCGATTGGAAATGGCTCTTTATTTATCCGGAGTACAATATTGCATCAATTAATGAAATTTATGCACCTGAAGGTCGTCAAGTTTTGTTACAGTTGACGTCAGAGAGTTCTGTTAATGCTTTTTGGGTACCAAAACTGGGCACAGTTCTTTACGCTATGCCGCAGATGAATGCTAAATTGCATTTAGTGGCTGATAAGCAAGGAATATTTAAAGGAAGCTCAGCAAATTACAGCGGTGATGGTTTTGCAGGTATGCGATTTAAATGGCATTCTGTATCTTCTCGGGATTTTGACGATTGGGTTGCTAAAGCTCGTGCGAGTGGTCAAGTCCTTGATCGTGTATCTTATCGTCAGCTTTCCACTGCGCCTCGTATGGGTGATATTGCTGCGAAGGAAAAGGATGCTGAAATACGTTATTTTGCCCCTGTTGAGAAGGGGCTTTACTACCGGATTGTCAACCGATGTGTCGATGAAAATACAGTATGTAATGAAGATTTAATGAAGCGTGCTGCTGCTCAGACACTTTGGGGTGCACTTTGTTCTGTTTTTGATCCTGGTGTTATTTAAAATATTAATAGAAAAAGAGCCCTTTGAAAAAGAGGGTTCTTTAAAGTGAAATTTATCTGATACGGGTTGAGAAATGTTTGGAAGACTTACAGATCCTACGGCTGGTGCTTTTCATGCACTTGCACATGAACCGATTGTTTTATACACATGTATTGCGATTTTTGTGGGTGGTTTAATTGCTGTTATTGCTTTGACAGTTCTTGGATGGTGGGGAGTTCTATGGCGAAATTGGATTACAACAGTTGACCATAAACGCATTGGTATTATGTATGTCGTACTTGGCATTATCATGCTGGTTCGTGGTTTTGCTGACGCTATTATGATGCGAACACATCAGGCTTTGGCGCTTGGGAGTGAAACAGCAGGGTATTTACCCCCTGAGCATTTTGATCAAATCTTTTCTGCCCATGGCGTCATTATGATTTTTTTTATGGCTACGCCGATTTTATTTGGTCTTTTCAATTATCTTATACCGCTTCAGATTGGTGCGCGTGATGTTGCATTCCCATTTGCGAATAATTTAGGATTTTGGATTACAGCTGCGGCAGCAATATTAATTAATGTATCACTTGGCATTGGTAATTTTGGTCGTGGTGGTTGGTTGATGTATCCTCCTTTTTCAGAATTGCAAAATAGTCCGGATACAGGGGTAGATTATTATTTATGGTCACTTCAGCTTTCTGGTATTGCGACGACGATGGGGGCAATCAATTTTGTTGCGACTATCATTAAAATGCGTGCTCCTGGGATGACAATGATGAGAATGCCTGTCTTTTGTTGGAGTGCTTTTGTCAGTAATGTTCTTATTTTAGTTATTTATCCTGTTTTAGCTGTCGCTTTCGCATTATTGGCATGTGATCGTTATTTAGGTATGAATTTCTTTACCAATGCTGCTGGCGGAAATCCAATGGTATGGATTAACTATGTTTGGATTTTTGGTCATCCTGAGGTTTATGTTTTAGTTGTTCCTGCTTTTGGGATTGTTTCTGAGGTTGTGTCAACTTTCTCTTCAAAACGCCTCTTTGGTTATACTTCAATGGTATGGGCAATGCTGGTTATTTTGATTCTTTCGCTTCTTGTTTGGGGACATCATTTCTTTACAATGGGTGGGGGTGAAGCTGTAAATACCTTCTTTGGTATTGCAACAATGATTATTGCGGTTCCAACAGGTGTTAAAGTCTTTAATTGGTTGTTGACCATGTATAAAGGTCGGATTCGCTTTGAACCTCCAATGCTTTGGTGCATAGGGATGATCTTTACATTCGTTGGTGGTGGGTTGACGGGTGTTTTGATGTCTATTGTGCCTGCTGATTGGCAGTTTCATAATTCGCTCTTTTTGGTAGCCCATTTCCACCACACAATTATTGGGGGTGTCATTTTTGCCTATTTAGCTGGGCTTGCTTTTTGGTTTCCAAAAGTTTTTGGTTATAAACCGAATCGGGCCCTAGGTATTGCATCTTTTTGGTGTTGGTTCATTGGTTTTTACCTTGCTTTTTTTCCAGTCTATGCACTTGGTTTAATGGGTGCAACACGTCGTCTCCAACATTACATGGAACCTAGTTGGCAGCCGATGTTTATGATTGCTGCACTGGGTGCTTTTATTATCTTGCTTGGTATCCTTTGTTTTGGACTGCAAATTGTTTTAGCGATTTGGTATGGTATCAAGCATAAAGGACGCTTACCGGTAACATTAAATGACTCTTGGGGTGATGCACGTACGCTTGAGTGGTCAACCTCTTCACCGCCTCCTTCTTACAATTTTGCAATGATTCCAAAGATTCAATCTGACGATGCTTATTGGAATATGAAGAAGAATGGTTATCAGCGTCCGACAAGTGGATTTTCAAAAATCCATATGCCGTCAAATACATCAGCTGGAATTATTGCGGGGTTCTTTTCGTTAGCTGTTGGTTTTGCACTTGTTTGGCATATTTGGTGGCTTGTTGCGATTGGATTGATTGGTTTTATTGCCACGATATTGTGTCATTCATTAATGGGTGATCACCATGGTTACTACATTCCAGCTGAAGAAGTACAAAAAACTGAGGATGCTTTTACAGCTGTTCTGAAAAAGCAAGGAGTAACAGTATGAGTGCAACGACAATGAATAAGACTCACATTGATGAGCATCATTACGACAGTAGCTCAATCATGATATTTGGTTTTTGGGTTTATATACTTTCGGATTTGATCCTGTTCTCAACACTTTTTTCAAGTTTTGCTGTTTTTTCTGCTTCTTATGGTGGGGGAAAACCTGGCAATGAGTTTATTGATTTAAACTTTGTTTTAGTTGAAACCGCTATCTTATTGCTTTCATCAATCACTTATGGGTTTGTAATGGTTCAAGCGCATAAAGGTAATATCAGTGGTGTGCGTTTATGGATGACTGTTACTTTTGTGCTTGGATTTTGTTTTATTGGAATGGAAATTTACGAATTCCATGAACTTTTGAATGAAGTATTCTATTACGATCCTGGTGCTTATGCTGGTATTGATCCTGCGAAAGGTTTAAAGCTTTTTGGACGAGAGGTTTTATCTGCTTATTGGTCAGCATTTTTTGCTTTGGTTGGTACCCATGGTCTTCATGTAAGTGTTGGTCTTCTCTGGATGATCGTGATGTTTTTTCATCTTCGTCGTCGTGGTTTGGATCAGGATAATAAAACACGTTTGGCATGCCTTTCGATTTTCTGGCATTTGCTTGATATTGTGTGGGTTGGTGTTTTCACTATGGTTTATCTATTAGGAGCATTGTAATGAGCATGCATAACGAAACACATATTCCTAGTACTGGTTCCTATTTTGTTGGCTTTATTCTAGCTGTCTTTTTCACTTTGGGTTCTTTTATTCCTGTGATGTATGGAATGATGGAAAGTTGGGCAATTAGCACGAAGGTTGCATATCTTATTGGGATGGCCATTATTCAGATTATAGTGCAGATTGTTTTCTTTTTGCATTTAAATGCTGGTCCCGATGCCAAATGGAATTTAAGTGCCCTGTGGTTTGCAGCTATCTGCGTTTTTGTTATTATTGGGGGTACTTGGTGGGCTATTTCCCATTTGAATTATAATATGATGGGTAGTTCAGGACGTGTTATTGAGCCAGAAAAACAGTTATCGGGCGAAAACATACCTGTGCAGAAACTGCCAAGTATGCGAGTTCCTGTGGAATCTGCGCCCGGTTCTGAAATGCCTGTGGGGCAAGTACCAGGTATGCAAACCCCCATAGAACTTGCACCTAACTCTGAAACGCTGGTGGAGTAAGTTTCTAGGTATGCAGATTTTCATCAATTAATTGTCGGGCAGAAATGCCCGTACCGCAATCGCTAAGTGTGTAAGCTTTTGTAAAGCAGGTGCGTGTACGTGGGCTGGTGGAATAGTCATTAGGGGTTTTGTCATTACAATTTGGAGTATATTTTTATTTTAAACAAAGGAATCTATAGATGGTTTAGTGAAATCTTATTTTGTTCCAAGAAAACGGTTATTTTATAAGTGCGCAAGCAATAGTATTTATCACAATTTAACACAGAGAGCATGAGGATTTTTAGAAGCTCGTTCATTGTGTGTTAAAGTAAAATCACGAAGAGGTAATATTTATATCTAGTTAATTGATATGAAAAATCTTTCAGGTGAAGAGTTTTTGCAACAATAGTATCCAATTAAAAACAAAGATTTGAAAAATCATTAGGAAACTTCATGAATGCGGTTTCGATGACAGTTATTGGTGCTGGTTCTTATGGCACTGCATTAGCCATTGCCTTTGCTCGTAACGGCCATCATGTTTTATTGTGGGGATATAATCCTCAACATGTTAGAGAATTACAGATACATCGTTGCAATCAAGCATTTTTACCTGATGTTCAGTTTCCTGATAATCTATCGCCTGAGGCTTCGCTTGAGACTGCAATAACAGCAAGTCGTAATATATTAATTGCTGTTCCAAGCCATGTATTTCATCAGGTATTATACAATATTCAACCTTATTTGAATCAACATTCACGCATTATTTGGGCAACGAAAGGCTTAGAACATGGTACGGGGCGCCTTCTACAAGAAGTTGCTCGCGAGATTCTAGGTGATAAAATCCCTTTAGCTGTCTTTTCTGGACCAACTTTTGCTAAAGAACTTGCTATCGGCTTGCCTACTGCAATTACGGTAGCAGCTTCTGATGCTGAATTTAGTGAAGAACTACAGCAACTTTTCCATTGTGATAAAAGTTTTAGAGTTTATAAAAACCCCGATATGATCGGTGTTCAGTTAGGTGGAGTAATTAAAAATGTCATTGCTATTGGTGCAGGAATATCAGATGGTATGGGATTTGGAGCAAATGCTAGAATAGCTCTTATTACACGAGGATTAGCTGAAATTAGTCGTTTAGGCATTGCTATGGGCGCGGAGCTTTCCACATTTATGGGAATGACAGGTTTAGGTGATCTGGTTTTGACCTGTACTGATAACCAGTCACGCAACCGTCGTTTTGGAATTCTGCTTGGCCAAGGAATGGATATAGAAGAAGCAGAAAAACAGATTGGTCAGATTGTTGAAGGGTATTTAAATACCAAAGAAGTACGTATGTTAGCACGACGTATCGGGGTGGAAATGCCAATTACAGAGCAAATTTATCACGTTCTCTATAGTGGTAAAAGTGTAATTGAAGCGGCTAATACATTACTGAGCCGTACACTCAAAGATGAGATACATGATAAAGTATGCTTTTAAATTATTCAAATCCATGAGAGATATGTCAATAATACAGCAGGAACAGAATAGATTGTATTAATCATTGGACAATACGGTAAGTTTTAGCAAATTGAAAGCTTATATGAGCCAGTTTTTTATGCAATATGACTTAAACATGAAAATTTTGATTATTGTCTAAGTAATATCTTTGAAAACAATTTATCTCTTCTCATTATACGTATCATTTACGTCAGAGAAAGTACAAATATACCATTCTAAAATGGTATATAAATTGCTTTTTCTATTTTAAAAGGATTATGGGTAATTATTCTCCCTGAGCTTCTTCACTTTGTTTTAATTCTTCCAGCGTCGGCATAGACATAATATTATAACCTGAATCAACATAATGAATTTCACCAGTAACGCCTGAAGATAAATCAGAAAGCAGGTAAAGAGCAGATTTTCCGATTTCGTTAATGTTTACGTTACGGCGCAGGGGCGCATTTCGGCGTTGATACGAAAAAATTGCTCGTGCAGCTGCAATGCCATTGCCAGCTAAGGTCCTAATAGGACCAGCTGAGATTGCATTGACACGGATATTGTGGGGGCCAAAGTCGGCCGCTAAGTAGCGCACCATAGCCTCTAAGGCAGCTTTAGCGACACCCATGATATTGTAATTAGGTACAACTTGCTGTGAAGCACCATAGGTGAGTGTTAAAAGCGTACCCCCATTAGGCATAAGCTTACCAGCACGCTGAGCAATTTCAGTAAAGGAATAAGCTGAAATGACCATTGTGCGCTTAAAGTTTTCACGTGTTGTAACATCAACGTAACGCCCTTTTAGTTGAGACTTGTCTGAAAAACCAATGGCGTGAACAACAAAATCTATTGTTTTCCATTCTTTTTCAAGATGTTCAAAGACACGATCAACATTTTCAATTTTTTCAACATCACATTCAAGCACTAATTTACAACCGATTTTTTCGGCTAGTGGTTGAACACGTTTCCCGAAAGCATCTCCTTGATAGGTAAATGCTAATTCAGCTCCTGCTTTTGCAAGTTGACACGCTATGCCCCAAGCAATTGAGTGATCATTTGCAACCCCCATAATAAGGCCACGTTTGCTCTCCATCAAACCTTTCATATTATTCTCCGTAAGACCGTGCTTTTTAAATCAGCTAAGAATTCCTATTTACCCATAACGTTGGAAAACAAGCGTTGCATTGGTCCCGCCAAAGCCAAAGGTATTTGACAAGACAGTATTAAGTTGTTGATGATCACGGCGTGCACGAACAATTGGCATATCAGCAAAAGCTGGATCAAGCTCTTCAATATGGGCGCTTTCGCAAATAAAATTATGATTCATCATTAACAGTGTATAGATTGCTTCTTGAACACCTGCTGCTCCCAAGGAGTGACCGGTCAGGGATTTTGTGGCGGAAATCGGTGGACATTGATCACCTGTTCCAAAGATACGGCGGATTGCTTCTATTTCAGGGGGGTCCCCAACAGGTGTTGCTGTTGCATGCGGGTTGATATAATCAATTTTATTCTTCACGGTTGCGAGCGCCATGCGCATGCACCGCTCTGCTCCCTCTCCTGAGGGGGCAACCATATCGTACCCATCCGATGTAGCACCATAACCAATAACTTCTCCGTAGATTTTTGCACCACGTGCTTTAGCGTGTTCCAGTTCTTCAAGAACCAAAACGCCGGCTCCACCTGCAATAACAAATCCATCACGATGAGTGTCATAAGCACGGGAAGCTTTTTCTGGTACGTCATTATATTTGCTGGACATGGCACCCATAGCATCGAATAAAACAGATAATGTCCAATCCAGATCTTCACAGCCACCGGCAAAGATGCGATCCTGCTTGCCATATTGTATCATCTCATAAGCATTGCCAATACAATGATTAGATGTGGCACAAGCAGAAGAGATTGAATAGTTCACCCCTTTAATTTTAAAAAAAGTTGCGAGTGTTGCGGATGCTGTAGAACTCATTGCTTTAGGCACGACAAAAGGGCCGACACGTTTGGGATTTTTTTGACGTGTAATGTCAGCAGCTTCAACGATTGACAGGGTTGAAGCGCCTCCGGAGCCCATAATAATACCTGTGTGCTCATTGGATACTTCATGAGGTTCTAAACCTGCATCAGCAATTGCTTGATCCATAGCGATGTGATTCCAGGCTGTTCCGCGACCGTGAAAACGCAAAGCACGCCTATCAACCAATTCTTCTATATTAATATCAGGTTTACCGTAAACTCTACTGCGGAAACCTAATTCGGCATACTGAGATGCGTAAGAAATTCCGGATTTTGCTTCATGTAAACTAGTCAAAACGGCTTGAGGGTTATTTCCAATCGCGGAGACAATTCCCATTCCGGTTACAACAACTCGACGCATTCATACCTCCTTGCTTCATACAGAATAATAAAATAATACCATCTTCTGATGGAAATAATTTTTAGTCTTCTTTGAATAAAGCAACGCGTAAATCATTTGCTTTATAGATGGTTTCTCCATCTGCTTTTACCCATCCATCGGCTATTCCCAAGACCAAATTTCCACGCCGGATACGCTTAAAATCTATTCCATATTCAAGAAGTTGGGTTTGTGGAGTTACCATACCTGATAGTTTTACTTCACCTGTTGATATAGCTCTTCCTTTTCCTGGTTCGCCTAGCCAACCGAGAAAAAAACCTGTTAATTGCCACATGCCATCCAGACCGAGACACCCTGGCATAACCGGATCACCTATAAAATGACAATCAAAGAACCATAGGTCTGAAGTAATGTCAAATTCAGCGCGAACTATTCCTTTATTGTATTCACCGCCAGTTTCACTGATTTCGGTGATTCGATGAATCATCAACATTGGCGGTGCCGGTAATTGTGCATTACCCTTACCAAACATTTCGCCGCGAGCGCAGCTTAGAAGTTCCTCATAAGTATAGCGAGACTTTTGTTCAGCCATTGTTACTCCATTTATTTGCGTATATTTTTTACTTCTGCGCTTTTCCCCAATCTACTTTTAGAGCAAATTTTAAGGAGAGGGAAATGATTTTGTATCATTTTTAGTGACAGAAGCCCTTTTTTATGTATTCTGCGTGGGTGGTTATTTAAAATGGAATAAAAATATATCATACTGTTCCTATTTTTTTGTATTTTAACTTTATTGAATCAGAAATTTATTGTGGTTTGGAACATGTCAGTGAACGCAGACAATTTAGGTTTGGATGAAGAGGGACAGTCTGCGAAGGACTGTGGAGAGGTTGAGAGTTGTTATTCCATATCTGTGTTAGAGAAGCATTTGCGTCAAAATGGTTTGCGACCAACACGCCAGCGGCTAGAACTTGCTAATATGATTTTTTCTCAAGGCAACTGCCACATTGCTGCTGAAGAACTTTATGAAGAGGCAATTAGGTTGGGCGTGCCTGTGTCTTTAGCAACTGTTTACAATACGCTTCATCAATTTACGGAAGCAGGGTTGTTACGAATTATTGCTGTAGAAGGCTCGAAAACTTGGTTTGATACCAATACATCTGATCACTATCATTTTTATATAGAAGGCGAAAATCGTATTCTTGATATTCCGTGCAATTTGGAGGAGGCTCCGATTATTGGAAATTTGCCTCAACCGCCGGAGGGTATGGAAATTTCGCATGTTGATTTGATAGTTCGGTTGAAACCAAAAAAATCAACCTGATAATGGGGCTTAGAGAGTTCAATAAAATAAAAATTAAACTTGGTGAGTTTAAAAATTCACTAACCTTTTATTTTTTCATCAGGATAGATTCCCCATAACTGGGGTTGATGAAGCCATCCGCGGATATTATTAATGTCTAGTTCGCACCAGTATCCGTCGCATTGGTGAATGTTGCCAATGACATTAGGCTCGACTTCTGCCACAACTTTTGCGTTGTCTGTGGGGGTTTTGCGTAGCATCAGCCTTTTTGTTTTATCTTTTTGCCATGGAATAGTTATAGCGGTTCGTTTTCCTGATAAAAGTGATTGATAGACCCACCCTTCATCACCTTCGGCATCACGAATTTTGCGCCATTGATCGTATTCTTGGATGATTTCAATGGGCAACCCCTGCTTTTTGTACGTAAAGATGATAGAGTAATTGCTCCCTGGCCCGATGCGCACATTAACACGGGTGGGTTTAATCGAAGCAAATCGTGGGAGTGGTAAACCACTTGGTCCTAAATTTTGATTGAGTGTTTGTGCGTGCAAAAAATCAGATGAACTGAAGGCAAAGACTCCTGCCATGAAGATAAATGGTGCGAGCACTAAAAATCGAAACCAACGAGAATATTGCACACTTAAACCTTTTGCTATATCGTTGCTATTATTAGCAATCTAAGATAGGATTGAGAACTGATCAAAGCTATGGCATACCACTAGTTAAAGAGATCTAAACAGTGATGAAATTATTACAAGAATAACGGGATAAATAAGGCAAAATTTGAATTTCTTAATGGTCACTTTGTTTATAAAAATCTGTAGAGTAAGTATGCTAAGCAAGTAGATCGAGTTACATAAGCACATATTAATTCCGGATTAGTATGAGACACCGAAAGTTACAGAGTTTTATCGCTTTGATTTAATATGAGGGGGATCGTGTGTCAGATATCATTCTTTTTGCGGACACAATTGCATATTACGATAGTAATGTATGTGTTGCAGTTTATGTGAGTTAGGGAATTTGAAAGATTTTGCAGCTTAGTCCAGATAAGAAAACCATCACAGGATTTGTATGCGAAGAAAACATTGTATCGCAAGACAACAGCTCAACGCCTTACATACCCTACACATCCTACGCGACTACAACTACTCTTAAATATCAGCAATGGTTCTTTATGTTTGAAATGGCTAAAAACTAAACAGCCTTACCATATTACAAGAGGGAAAAATCAACTATCACTCCGGATAAAATAAACACCTCTAAAAAACACTACGCAAAAAAAATTCCACACATAGCAACTTACTTACACACAGGCCCTTTAGATACCTTTCTACACTATTGTCAATGTAACTTTAATAACACATTAACAAAGTACACTCTCACACCATAAAGTATACTATCTTAGTGCAGAAATTCGGCCGTTGCTCATAAGACCTTCTCTTTGTGCACGCTTACGGGCAAGCTTACGTGTGCGACGGATAGCTTCAGCCTTCTCGCGAGCACGCTTTTCTGATGGTTTTTCATAATATCCACGCATTTTCATTTCACGAAAGATACCTTCACGCTGCATCTTTTTCTTTAACGCGCGTAGCGCTTGATCAACATTATTATCACGAACGAGTACTTGCACTGTTTATCCTGCTTTGTTTCAGTATCATAAATAATAGGAAAAAACCCAGTCACCTTATAAAGGTATATCTAAAAGAATACACCTCATAGGGCATATAGCACATAAATGAGCTGTTTGTCTATATCGCTTTTTAAAATTCTATTCTTTTTGCGATACGGTGTTTTTCATAATGAATGATTGAGTTTACAATTTAAACCTATGAAAGTCCTAGAATCTCATCATTTCAATCAAGCTGAATTCTTTCCGCGACAGGGTAAGTTTGGTAAGCCAAGCATGATTGCGACATCTCGGCAAATGATAACAATAAAACCTGCGCTTGCTGAGAGGAAAACTTCTCGTACAAGAATTTCAAAATCAACAGGAACACCATATTATTTGGGATCAGAAGAAAGGGAATAAGATGTTTTGCCGTACAAATAGGGCATGTTCCATATCCTTGCTTTTTCCTAATATTCAAGCTGCTTGAGAATAGGATTCGGGATAATGGCTCCCCGTCCACCATAGAGGTTTGTTATAATACAATTAATTTTCTGGGTGAGTGGAGGATCATCTTGATACAGAATTTTAATAATGAGCATTTTTTCTTCAATCAAAGTAATAAGTTCTTGTGCAAGTTCTATTGCGTCTTTTCCACCTTATTTCCAATGTCTGTAGAGAATAGTTGTGTGTCCGGTTGTTGCGACTATTTTTTGTAACGTACTTATTCCAGCATTGCTTAATTAAAATGATTGGTAGCGACAACACAAATAATATTGTAGTGCGCGTGCGCCATGTTTTTGATATGCCATATAGGTTGGCTGCCCCCTTTTGTAAAGTGGTGATATTCTCTTTTGTCAGATTATTTTTATCCACGCCACTATTCATTTTTAATGCGCGAATTGTTACGACAATTACTGTAGCATCTGGTACAAGACCTGTTTGTCAACATTTAATATTGAAGAATTTCTTTGCTCCAAGATCGGCTCCAAATCCTGCTTCCATGACAACATAATCGGCCAGTATAATTGGCCAGTTTTAAGGCAGCTTTCATTGTGGTAACTGAATTACCAACCATGAGCGATGTTGGAAAAGGCCTCTGTGTACAAGAACAGGGTTATTTTCAATTGTTTGTACGAGATTGGGTTGCATGGCGTCTTTGAGCAGAACTGTCATTGCACTTTTCTACATTAAGATCAGCAGCTGTTACAGGTATTTTATCATACCGATAGGTGACAACAATTTTTTTGAGTCTTTGCGTAAGATTTTCTAGATTTTTTGCGAGACAAAAAAATAGCCATAATTTCTGATGCAACAGTAATATCAAAACTTGTTTGACGTGGAAAACCATTGGTACTCTGCTCAATGAAATAACGATGTTGCGCAATGCACGGTCATTCATATCAAGGGCTCGCTTCCAAACAATGTGGCATGAATCAATATTTAGGGTGTTTCACCAGTAAATATGATTATCGATCATTACAGCAAGAAGATTATGAGCAGCTGTAATGGCAAAAAATCGCCAGTAAAATGCAAATTAAAGTCACCCATTGGTACGACTTGGGCATAACTACCTCCAGCAGCACCATCTTTTATACCAAAACAGGGGCCTAAAGACGGTTCTCTCAAGGTGGATATTGCTTTTTTTCCAACGAGATTAAGCATCATTTAGTCTAATCGTTGTTGTTGTTTTTCTCTTCTCCGGCAGTTGTTAGATTGATAGCGGTGATGAGGATAAGTTTACCATCAAGATTTTTATTGAATGCTTTTATTTATGCAGAAGAAATTTTAGCTTTGTCATGTCCATAAAGAATAAGATTTTCATGTGCGATCCAATTGTTGCGCAATTTCAGTGATGTGTTGCTTTTGAGCAGTGCGAGCAATTTCAATATCTGTTTGAGGCACAGAAAATTCTTTAAACTTGGCTTTTTAGTTCTGACAAGTTTTTAGAAGAGGTAAAAAAGTGTCAGAAAAGACGCCTTGATACCAATTAAACTTTTTATAAGAGCTATTGTTGTGCTTTTAAATCCCTCCCAACAATTTATTTTGTTCGGATTTTCTATATCTTACTAAGACAAAGAATGTTATAGCTTTGGAAGTTTTATGGACAAAGGTTTTGTTAAAATAATGAAGGTTCTTTAAAAGAAGGACAAAATATTTGTCTTGAGTCTTAAGAGATGAAGGAAGACAGGCCGCCGAAGACTCCCATTTTTAAGCAACGAAAACGCATTAAATGTCTGATGCGGCTAAAAATACCCTGGAAAGAAGTCTTGATTCGTAATTGAAAGAAGCAGTTATATGGAGCCCGGCCATCTGATAGTGTTATAAGTGTGCGTTATAGAAAATAGCTCAAGAGAGAGATTATTGTTCATTGTTCTCAATAATATAGTGAAGAAAAAAGAAGTTTTATATAATTATAATGGCGCACCCGAAGAGATTCGAACTCCTGACCCCCAGATTCGTAGTCTGGTGCTCTATCCAGCTGAGCTACGGGTGCACAACATTTTTAATTTCTATATTGTTAAAACAAAAGGTTCCTAATCGTTTCATTAAGGAATTGCAAGTGAAACTTGGTAAAAATAGAAAATTTTATCTCTTTGTTGGTGATACATTTTAAAAAGGTGAGAGTATATTTCCAGTTTCAGTTGGATTTTTGCGGGGTCATTTTTTGTTGGGTGAACGGTACAAATCAATATGAACGATAGTTAACTTGATATTTTAATCTACGAAAGATAATCAAACAAGAGATGAGATATGTTTTTTGCGGTGGGGGTAAGAGACACTACCTGCAATTCGGTTTTTGTGTGAAACTCGGATATTACTGTTGAAGACTGTTTCAGACAAATTTACATATTCACGACACAGCAAGGGTAGATGTATGGAGTTGTCAAAAAAGGTCTTTTCACTGGTGTTTTTCATTGCCATTTTGGTGGTTACTTATTGGGCAGGCAAACAGAGTTCAGAACAATTCATTCCATTAGTGGATAAAACAAAAAATGCATCCAATAAAATTTCAAAGCCGTCAACGGAAAGGCTGCCAACGAATGTTGTCATTGATCTTGTAAAAGTTCAAGATTTTCATGAACAGCTGAATGTACTTGGGAGTGGTCAAGCATTTGCTGCGGTGGAGTTGATCCCTTGGTCATCAGGTGTTGTTGATAAGTTTTTTGTATCAGCTGGTACAAAAGTACAGGAGGGTGATGTGATTGCAAAGCTTGATTCTAAAAAGGAAGAAATAGCGGCTGCAAAAGCAAAAATGCAACATGATAATAGTGCGTTAACTCTTTCACGTATTCTTAAATTACGTGCTAGCAATACAGCCACAGAGGTTCAAGAAATTGCTGCGCGTTTAGAATTGGATAACGCAAATTTGGTTTTACGTAATGCTGAGTTAGACCTCGATCGGCGAACAATTCGTGCACCGATTAGCGGAGTTGTTGGTATTCTACCCATTGGTGAGGGCACTGCTGTGACCCTTAATACGGTAATAGGTCGTATTGAGAATAGAGATCGTATTTTGGTCGATATATGGGTTCCTGAACGATATGTGTCACGAATACATAAAGGAGATGAAGTGACTGCAACACTAACGGCGCAGCCGAATAAGACTTTTATTGGTCATATTTATGCGATTGATAATGTGGTTGATTCAAAAACCCGCACACTTCACGTTCAAGTTGAAATTAAGAATGAAAAAGATACTCTTATGTCTGGTATGTCTTTTTCTGTTGCATTGCAATTTTCTGGTGATTCTCTCCCTATCATTAATCCTCTTGCAGTTCAATGGAACAGCAGAGGATCGTTTGTTTGGCGTGTAAGAGAGGGTAAGGTAGAGCCTGTTCCAGTATCAATTATTCAGCATAAAGCAGATCAGGTAGTTGTGAAAGCACCTCTAGAAAATGGTGATCAAGTTGTCATACAGGGAGTACAGATGCTTCATCCAGGAAGTAGGGTTACTTTTGATGATCCAAAATCCATCAATAGCAATGATTAGCACTTCGTGAGCAGGATGTACAATGAATCAGGAATTTAGCACGAAACAGCCTAGAGCACAGGTGGAGCAAGGTGGTATAATCACCTTATTTATTCGCAGGCCAGTTTTTACCTTTGTTTTGAATGCCATAATCGTAATTGCGGGGTTTGCTGCGTGGCTGAACGTTGATGTACGTGAACTTCCGGATGTTGATACTCCAGTGACAACAATTGTGACAGCTTTTGCTGGAGCATCCGCGGAAACAATTGATCGTGAAGTTACGAAAATTATAGAGGACGCCGTTTCTCGTGTTTCAGGTGTTAAAACAATTTCTTCAACTTCTTCTTTTGGTCGTTCACGTGTGGAGCTTCATTTTAATGTCGGTGTTGATTTAAATGTTGCAGCATCTGACATTCGTGATGCTCTTTCTCGTATTGCTTATTCTTTACCAAAAAATGCGGATTCACCTCTGATCATTAAAGCAGATTCTAACGCTGCTGCGATGATGTATTTGGTTGTAACTTCATCAACGATGAATATTGATGATTTAACAATGGTTGTAGACGATCAAATTGTTGATGCACTTTCTGCCGTTGATGGTGTTGGTGATGTACAGGTTGATAGTGCGCGCACGAAGATTTTTCAAATTGATGTTGATCAAACAAGGCTTGCGAGCTATGGTTTGACCGTGGCGGATATTTCACGTGTTCTTGCTGATATGACAACGGATGTTCCGGTGGGGTCATTGCGCAATTCTAAGCAAGCTTTAATTGTCCGTGCTACTGCGCGTTTAAAAACACCAGAAGCTTTTGAACAAGTTGTTTTAAAACCTCATGTGCGTCTTGGTGATGTTGCGCATGTTACTTTGTCACCTGATGTAGAAACAGTTATTCTTCGTATCAACGGGAAGACAGGAATTGGGTTGGGGATTGTGCGTAAAGCGCAATCTAATACTCTTAATATTTCTCAGGGCATTCGAACGGTTGTCGATCATCTCAAAAGTGTTATTCCTTCTTCTGTGCATATAAGCATTATTAGTGATGATGCACTTTTTATTAAGAGTGCACTTCATGAAGTTGAGGTTGCATTGGTTATTGCTGTTCTCAGTGTTATCTTGATTATTTTTCTTTTTCTGAGAGATTTTCGTATAACGCTCATTCCCGCCTTATCTATTCCTGTGGCTTTAATTGGTACAATTGCTGCCATTTACCTTGTAGGATTTTCGTTGAATATTCTTACATTTTTAGGACTTGTTTTGGCAACGGGGCTTGTGGTAGATGACGCGATTGTTGTTCTTGAAAATATTGTTCGATGGCGCAATATGGGGTTAGGTCCTCGGGCGGCGGCGGTGCTCGGAACACGAGAAGTGTTTTTTGCCGTTTTAGCAACAACATTGACTTTAGTCGCTGTTTTTGTACCTATTTCTTTTCTTCCTGGGCAAGTTGGAGGACTTTTTAGAGAATTTGGTTTTGTGTTGGCAATTTCTATTCTTCTTTCTTCGATTGTTGCTTTAACACTTTGTCCTATGTTGGCCTCACGCTTTCTTAAGGAATATGCTGAGAGTAATGAGGAAGGGGCGCGTCATTTTACTTTTTTGTATAAATTGGGCTCTTTTTTTAGCAAGGGGTATGCGTATAGTCTGCATAAATGTTTGGGAAGACCTTGGACCGTTGTCTTTGCTTCGCTTGTTTTTGCTGGTCTTTGTGTTGAGGGCTATATGAAGTTGCAACAAGAATTGACGCCTGCAGAAGATAGAGCCTTTATCTTTTTGGTTATTAATGGACCACAGGGTATTTCGACACAATATTTGAATGAGCAGGTAGAGCAAATTGAGACGAGTTTACAACCTTTACGTGATTCTGGAGAGATTGTTAACAGTTACTCTATCGCCGGCGTTGGTGGTTCACCCAATACCGCTTTTTTGATTTTGTTGCTTTCATCTTGGGATAAGCGTTTGCGGAGTCAACAAGAGATCGTGGAAGATGTTAATGCAAAGGTTAGACGGTTTCCAGCAGTTTTTGTGTTTGCTGTGCAGGGAAATTCTTTAGGTGTTAGAGGAACCGGTCAAGGATTACAGTTTGCAATTCTTGGAAATGATTATACAAAATTACAGCCAATTGCTGATAAGCTTGTGAGTGCTTTGCGAGCTGACCCGCATTTTATTGGCCCACGGCTTACTGTTGATGCAACGCAACCACAATTTTTTATTGAAATTAATCGAGAAAAAGCCTCTGATTTAGGAATTGATATCACCAATTTGGGCAATACATTACAAGCAATGTTGGATGGGAAAAAAATTGGTTCTGTTTATGTGGATGACCATGCTTATGATGTTAAACTAACATCGCGTAAGAATCCTATTAATAATCCTCATGATTTGGAAAATATTTTTTTAAAAACCAAAGGCGATCAATATGTTCCTTTATCGGTTATTGCGTACTTGCATGAAAAAGCCATTGCGCCTCAATTAAAACGAGAGAAACGCATGAGTGCCATTGTTTTAAGCGCAAATCTTGCTCCAGGTGTCGTTTTAGGGAGCGCTTATCAGACTGTGCAGAAAATCGCTGCTCCTTTGTTGTCAGAGGGAAATTATATTGTTCCTTTGGGGGAAGCCGCTACACTTGGTGAAACATCTTCCAATTTTATGATTGTTTTTGGAATGGCCTTTGTGATTATTCTATTGGTTTTGGCTGCACAATTTGAAAGTTTTGTTTCAGGATTTATTATTATGGCTACTGTCCCATTAGCGGTTGGTTGTGCTATAATTTCTATGCTTTTAAGTGGAGTAAGTCTTAATATTTACAGTCAAATTGGTTTAATTTTGTTGGTTGGGGTTATGGCTAAAAATGGTATTCTTATTGTTGAATTTGCAGACCAGTTACGTGATCAAGGTAAAAGCGTGCGTGAAGCTATAGAAAAAGCAGCAAATATTCGTCTTCGTCCAGTTTGTATGACAATGATTTGTGCTATCTTAGGGGGGATTCCTTTGGTTTTAGCCAAAGGTGCTGGTGCAGAAGCACGTATAGCTTTAGGTTGGGTTATCGTTGGTGGTTTGGGTTTAGCAACTATTTTTACGCTTTATGTCACACCGGTTGTTTATCTCTTTCTTGGTCGTTTTGTGAGACCAAAATCAGAAGAAGCTACACGCTTAATAAGAGAACTCAGCTAAGCTGAATGATTTATCTGGTAGGAAATATTTGATAATTTTTTTATTTTCGTTTTAAAAATGTCGTTTTCAGGTCTTACCTTTGCACTTTTTCCACCATTTCATTGGGTGTATGAAGAGTACAAATTAGTTGCAATAAAGGAGAAATTCTCTGTTTTATTATTGTTTGTGTGTAGATTTAATTGTTAATAACCATGTGGTATAAGTTCATGGGAGATAGTTTATCAATTCGAAATGAAAAAGCTTTTGAGGAAGCTTTGCAAGCTTTAAGAAGGCACGCCACAAAGGATGGCGTTTATGATATTCGTCGACATTTCGTAGAGGATGAACAGCGTTTTTCCCATTTTTCTTTAAGGCTTGATGATCTCCTTTTCGATTTTTCGAAGTGTGGTATAACATTTAAAACCTTGCAACTTCTAGATGATTTGGCTGTTGCAGCGAATGTGCTAGGTAGGCGTGAGGCAATGTTTTCTGGTAAAGCCATTAACACAACGGAGAAGCGTTCAGTTCTTCATATTGCATTACGTATGCCTACTGACGAAGTTTTCATGTTGGATGGTCATGATCTTGTTCGGGATATTCAGGATGTTCTTGCTCATATGGAAAGATTTTCTGAAATGGTGCGCGATGGCAGCTATAAGGGGAACACCGGTGAGAAGATAATCAATATTGTGAACATTGGTATTGGGGGCTCTGATCTTGGACCTGCAATGGTCACACATGCTTTAAAACCTTATCATGATGGTCCGCATTGCCATTTTGTTTCTAATGCTGACACTGCTCATATTTCTGATACTCTCTCTGTTTTGAATCCGGCAACAACGCTGTTTATTATTGCCTCTAAAACTTTTACGACGGTTGAAACAATTGCAAATGCTCAAGTTGCACGTCAATGGATTATTTCACATTTAGGGGAAGAAGCTGTTTGCAGGCATTTTGTTGCTGTTTCAAGTGCGCTTGATAAGGTAGCAGAATTTGGCATAGATTCTTCAAGAATCTTTAAATTTTGGGATTGGGTTGGAGGGCGTTATTCGATTTGGTCGGCCATTGGTCTTGTTGTAATGTTAGCAATAGGCGGTCAGAATTTTCGCCAGTTTCTCAACGGTGCTCAGCAGATGGATCGACATTTTAAGATTGCACCCTTGCATAAAAATATTCCTATTCGATTTGCGCTTTTAGGGTTTTGGCATCGTGTTGTTTGTGGTTATGCATCACGTGCTATTATTCCTTATGCACAGCGTTTAGCGCGCTTTCCAGCTTATTTGCAACAACTTGATATGGAATCAAATGGTAAGCAGGTTTCTTTGGATGGAAAAACGTTAAATTTTTCAAGTGGTCCGGTTGTTTGGGGTGATTCAGGGACAAACGGGCAACATGCTTTTTTTCAGCTTTTGCATCAAGGAACAGATGTTATTCCTGTGGAATTTATTTTATTTATAAAAGGGCATGAGCAAGATTTACATCCTATGTATGATATATTGGTAGCAAACTGTTTAGCGCAATCAAAAGCCTTGATGAAGGGACGTAGTGTTGAAGATGTTCGGCGTATTCTCGTAAAAAGTGGAATTGATGTGCATGAGACAGAGAAACTAGCACTTCATAAAAGTTTTGAGGGAAATCGTCCCAGTATTATGCTAGTTCAGGATTTATTGACACCTTTTACGCTCGGCCGTCTCATTGCACTTTATGAGCATCGTATTTTTGTCGAAGGTATTTTGATGAATATTAATTCATTTGATCAATGGGGCGTTGAATTTGGTAAAGAATTAGCAAATGAATTGTTACCAATTCTGCGTGGAGAAAACAAAGCGAATAATCGCGATAGCTCCACATTAGGGTTGTTGGCATATATTCAGACAAGACGTGAAGAATAAAGATATTTTAATGAATGCTTACTTTAAGCTGATACTTTGGCGGAGAGAGAGGGATTTGAACCCCCGATAGAGTTGCCCCTATGCCGCATTTCGAGTGCGGTGCTTTCAACCACTCAGCCATCTCTCCACATAAAAGTGCAACAAAATTTTACACTGTTTGAGTGTATGGGGGTAGATAACCTTCAATTGTTTTTAGTACAACCCCTTTTTTGCTTTTTTGTGGGACTTTATTGACAGAGAATGGAAATTCCGTCATATGTACCCAAAATACAAGCGCGGGAAATTTGCGTATATTTGTGAGAGAGAAATTCATCTCTCTTTAAATCTATTACGACTGATAAAAAGCAGCCTATTTTCCCTTATTTATAAGGCAAAATCAAATAAGAGCTGGGGTGAACGAAAGGATAAAAAATGTTCGCAGTCATTAAAACTGGTGGTAAGCAATACCATGTTGTTGCTAACCAGGTGGTGAAAGTTGAAAAAGTTATTGGTAATGCCGGTGATGTTGTTGAATTCAATGATATATTGATGGTTGGGCAAGAGGATAATGCGATTATTGGTGCACCCGTTGTTGCCGATGCTTTGGTTACGGCTGAGATTATAAAGCAGGCACGTGCGCGTAAGGTTATCTCATTTAAGAAGCGCCGTCGTCAAAATTCGAAATGCACTCGTGGTCATCGTCAAGAAGTGACAATACTTCGTATTTTAGAAATTTTAACAGGTGGTTTAAAGCCTAAAAGAGCAGTTGCAAAGCCAATTAAAGAGGAAGCAGCTGTATTAAAAGAAACGACAAAGAAAACAAAAGCAACTGTTTCTATTAAAAAAACTGCAAAAAAACCTTCTGAAAAAAAGTCCGCAACACAAAAGAAAGCGGCTGAAATTTCGAATAGTAAAGAAGATTAAAGGAGAACGTTCATGGCACATAAAAAAGCTGGTGGTTCCTCGCGTAATGGTCGCGATTCAGAATCGAAACGTCTTGGCGTTAAAAAATTTGGTGGTGAAACCGTTATCGCTGGAAATATTATTATTCGCCAGCGTGGGACGCGCTGGCATCCTGGTGACAATGTCGGCATTGGAAAAGACCATACCCTTTTTGCCCTGTCAAATGGAGTGGTCTCTTTTCAAAGAAAAGCGAATAACCGTTCGTACGTCTCAGTCGTTTCTATGGTGGAGGCAAAAGAGTAAGCCGTAATATTACCAATATTTTGTTAGACTTCGATTTTGAAGTTCTTTTAGCACTAGAAAGGAAAGGCAAGATGGTGTCTTTCTTTTTTTTTACTCTATGATATAATACAAAGTGGATAGTATGTGAAGGAAACTAAAAAACAAAACTAGGAGAAGTGTTTTTCTTTAAATAACAAAAAGATAGGATTTTACGTTTTTCTGTACTGAAGACATTGATGTGATGATGGAACTTTCTGGTAATCGGTTATAATATGATACAGAAAGTGTGCTTTCTCTCTGTGCGCGAAAAAGTGCCAAGCAATTTATTGTTAGAGAATTGTAGAGGAATTCAAATAGAGCATTTGCGCGGTCATGTTAGTGAAGACTAAGCCAGTTTATTGGCTACAGTGATGTTCATAATGATCATAATATTCTTTGGGCGGGGGTGGATATTTAGGCTATCCGTTTAGAAGAGAAGGAATATGTAAAAGAGGCTATAAGAGCATTGATCAAAGTTGCTTTGGGTATATGTACATTGAAAGATTTTCAGGAAATTGAGGGTGAAATTGTGCTATTAAGGGGACTTAGTCTGAAGATATCAAAATGACCTACGTGCAATCAGCTACATCAAGAGTACTTTTTGATCTATCTGTTTTTGAGCGTTATGATAAAATCTGTCAGCATGAGAGAAAAGATTGATTTAAGGTAAAAATTTTTGATTTGAGTGCCTTATTTATCTTGTTTATCGAAGTATCTAGAAATTCAGGTCATTTTTGAAGCTCTGCTTGATTATAGCTGTCGAGGATGCTGGTTGTTGGTGTATAGATTTTGCGGATGCGTAGACAGAATGCATCGTACGGTTGCGATATTTATTTGAGAAAAGGAAGCCTATCTGTAGTCAGGGTTGTGTCTTGAAGATTTTGTGTTGTGAGATATTTAGGCTGCGTAGAATCTTAAAGACGGACTGCTTGTAGCAATTTTTGATCATATAATGAATCGGAAAGGAGCAAGTGCTGGTTGCTCAGTTTTAGGAGAGTAAGTTAAGATGTTAGCTGAAATTGCAGGTGATTGGGGTATTCTGCTTTCTTATATGAGAAATAATGACAAAGCTATGTTGAATAACTTGGGATGGTGAGAGCATTTTTAAAAAGTAGCTTTTCAATTGGTTGGACAGAGCATTTATTTTTTTGAAGTAAAGAGGAAGAGTCAGGTTTGCTTATGATGGCTTTAAGTAACCCAAGTAGATGACCAATATCTAATCATTTAATGAACTACGTTAGAGTTTTAAAACGCTTCACTTAAGTTATATTCTTTAAAACAAAGGAAATTTGCGTGGCTGTTTATCTTTGTATTTTAGGAAATGCGGTTTTGAACCGAAGTTTATTAGAAACATTCATGCTCAAACGTGAGACAGTTTAAATTCATGATGAGATGTGAGGAAGTATAAGCAATGAATACAGGTTTTAATGAGATAGAAATCTTATCGATAAGATCTGTAAAACTTGCAGCTGCTTTTGATCATAAAAATGATGCGATTCACGCTGCAGCTGAATTGCTTGTGCAGATTGGCGCAGTTGACAAATGTTATTTAGCTAGCATGCTGAAACGCGAAGCAGTAACGAATACTTGGCTTGGGAATGGTATAGCAATTCCCCATGGAATGGTTGAAAATCGTGATTTGATTATCAGAGATGCTGTTGCTGTTGTACAGATTCCTGCTGGTGTTGAGTGGCGGGATGGAAATAAAGCACGTTTGGTCATTGCCATTGCAGCTTGCCCAGATCGCTATATAGAGATTTGCAAAAAATTGATGCGTCTTTTATTTAATAAAGAGCAACTTGAAGCACTTTCAACAACTGCGGACAGACAGCAGATTGTTACAACACTGTTTGGTCAAGATCAAGATACGGAGAGCGGGAGGACTTTTATTGGTGACCTTTCAGTATGTCAGGAATGGACTTTAGATTATCCAAGTGGTCTTCATGCGCGACCAGCTTCTCTTTGGGTTGACTTTGCAAAAAAAGCTCAGAGCTCTATCAGAGTTCGCCGTGGTCAATATGCCGTTGAAATGAAAAATTTGGTTGGTTTATTACAATTAGGAGCAAAAAACGGTGATGTTCTTATTTTTTCAACGGATGCTTTAGAAGGTGCGCAACTTCTTGAGGAAGCAATTTCTGTTGTGAAAAAAGTGAGCATAAGTGAAAAATGTGTGATAAGAGAAATGGAAGCTCAAACCAAGACTTTTCATAGTTGGTATCCGCGCTCGGGGCAAAGAGGCCTTTCTGGTATTGGGGTAAGTCCAGGGTTAGCTCTTGGTAAGATTTTCGTTTTAAGGCAGAATGACATTTCCATAACGGACCAGCCAACTGGTTTTGTAGCGGGCACGGTATGTCTTGAAAATGCTCTTACAAAAACAAAACATAAAATGGCATCAATTATTGATGATATCACAGCGCGTATGGGGGCGGATTCTGCTGCGATTTTTTCTGCGCAAATGGTTTTGCTTGAAGATGAAAATCTGATAGCTCAAGCTTGTCGTTTTATGGCAGAAGGTCATGGTGTGGCTTGGTCTTGGGATAGAGCAGTTCGGCAGTTTGCAGATATGCTTTCTAAGGTAGATAATCCTTTATTAGCAGCACGTGCTGTTAATTTAGTTGATGTTGGTCGTCGTGTTCTAGGCGAAATCAATCCATCGTATAGATCATTCTTTTTAAATGATATCCCACCTGAGGTTATTCTTGTTACAGATGATTTATCTCCTTCTGATGTAGCTCAGCTTGATTGTACAAAAGTGCACGGATTAGCAACAGCATGGGGAGGGCCACTGTCTCATACAGCTATTCTAGCACGCACTCTTGGTATTCCAATGGTTGTTGCTGCGGGTGTTGATGTTTTAGCAATTGAACGTGATATTCAGGCCATCATTGATGGTGATAACGGGTTTATATATCTTCATCCTACTCTTGAAGATATGGAAGAAGCTCAAAAACAGATGAGCATTGTTGCGCAAAAGCGTGATAGTGGGGTATGCGCGTGTAGATTACCAGTGCAAACGACAGATGGTCAAAGAATTCGTATCATGGCTAATGTCAATTACGCAAATCAGGTTCCTGTTGCACTTGATTTGGGAGCCGAAGGTGTTGGACTCATGCGTACAGAGTTTTTGTTTATAGATAGTCCAAACATTCCGGATGAAGATGCACAACTTGATGTATATCGAGCGATGATTGCAGCTGTGGGAGGAGATAAGCCATTAATTATTCGTGCGCTCGATATTGGAGGGGATAAACAGGTTACACATTTACATTTATCTAAAGAGAACAATCCCTTTTTAGGTGTTCGGGGAACACGGCTTTTGCTACGTCGACGTGATCTTTTGGTTCCCCAGTTGCGTGCTCTGTATCGAGCAGCAAAAGAGGGGGGTGATCTATGGATTTTATTTCCAATGGTCATGTCTGTTTCAGAGATTTTTGCCATGAAAAAGATCGCAGAAGAAATTCAGAACGATATTGGTGCACCAAAATTGAAATTTGGTATTATGATTGAAGTTCCGGCAGCTGCTATTATGGCAGATATTTTGAGTGCTCATGTTGATTTTTTCTCGATTGGAACTAACGACTTAACTCAGTATACAATGGCTGTTGATCGACAAAATCCTCATCTTGTGTCTGAAGCTGATAGTCTTGATCCAGCGGTTTTGCGTATGATTAACTACACTATCCAGGGTGCAGCAAAACATAAATGTTGGGTTAGTGTGTGTGGCGGTATGGCTGGAGATCCTTTTGCAGCGATGATTTTGACGGGATTAGGGATTCATGAACTTTCCATGATATCTTGTGATATTTCTTCAGTAAAAGCGTGTTTGCAAGCGCATAGTTTTGAAGATATGAAAATTTTAGCAAAAAAAGCGTTACAGTGCGAAACTGCGGGAGCTGTACGTGCCCTTAGAAATGATATTTAGAAATGATATAAGGTAATGGGAAATTTTAAGAGGGGAGAGTTTGTCAATTCTGCAATTTGGTAAGCAATTAGATTATAAATTATTTTTGTTGGAATGAAGTTTATTATCCCCGTGAAGCGTGTTTAATATCGGAGATCAAGAAGGTTTATGTAGCTGCTTATGTTGCTGATTATGAGATACAATTAGTGGTAATAAATAGGTGGTGTTTTTCATGCTTTAGTTTTTGAAGAAACGTTGAGTGAAGAGGTGCGTAAACGAACGTGAAAATTGTTGATTTATGATCGTCCAATTATTGCCTTTTACAGGTCTATCCACGGAAAAAGTTACTTCTTAAAAATGAAGGATGTATTTGTTATTCAACAAGTATCCTATCTTCTTTTGGTAGATGAAGTCATTTTTTGAGTTTTGAGTGTATAGTTTAAGCTTGCAGGTTCTTTCTTTCTGGGTATAGTGCGGACTCTCTGGAGAGGTGGCCGAGTGGTTGAAGGCGCACGCCTGGAACGCGTGTATATAGGAAACTATATCGAGGGTTCGAATCCCTCTCTCTCCGCCATTGACTCTAAATGAACTTTCCTATACCTCTTGATGGCATAGTCTCAAAAACCCAGTATTTGCAGTTTTTTGCTTTTTGCAATTGACGTCCTTTCTATAAAAACACTCCGTTTTTCTCTAATTTTTCTCTTTTCTATGCCCTTTGCCTGAAAAACAACGTACTTGAAAAAGCAAAGTACAAAGTTTTTCGTCATGCTTGTGCGACGACGCCCCAAAAAAGCGCAGCTTAAATCTTGTCAGAGGTTTGATGATCATGGGTTGAGTAATTTGGAAGTTTGGCATAAAAATTGAATTGATGGTTTTATCTACCCTCTTGGGTGTTTTTATCTCTTTTTATATGCTATCAGCTATTTCTTTAATCCAAAGTATTATTTCGAAAGAACATCTTATAAATAAATACAAATGCGACAATTGATATGGTTTATGAATTTGGCGATTAAGTGGATTTATATTTGCCTATGCAGGAACAAAAGGAACCCTCCTGATAGGTAGCGTATTCTTTATTATTGCTGGTTTGTTTAACTTTGCAATGAAGGTACCTAAACCAAAGATCTGAAAGTCAAAACCAGCAAAACTGGTGGGAAATATATATCGTCACTTCGTTATTTTAAGCAGAATCCGGCTCTTTTTATGCCTTATTAAGCTAGACTGATTATTATGGTTCTTTTGACTGATTATCCCTGTTATTCTGGTTCCTTATATACAAGAGATTTTGAATGCGGATAGCAGGATCTTTGCAATATTTGAAGCGCTTTATTCAGCAGGTATCTTTACTGGTGTGCTTCTTTCACCACTTTTTTGTAAAGTTTTAATCATCAGGAAAACATCGACGTTTTATTAGCCATTATGGCTATTGGTCTTGTTATTCTGTCTATCAATACACACATTCTCATTGTTTTTTCTGTTATTTCCTGATTGGATTTGGACTTTTGAGTTGGGCTCTTTCAATTTCTTTATCACCACTCTCTTGTGATCCTGAATATCAAGGAAGATTGCAAGCGAGTTTTAATGGTATCTCTGGGTGCTTTATGCTTGGAGTCTATCTCTTTATAGCAAGAGATAGCAATGACATTTCATCTCAGTCTCTATACTTTTTTCAAAGTATCATTGCGGTTATTGGAATGTTCACTGTTTGGTTTTACAAAAATAAAAAACAATAAATTGCATTTCAATGCTGTAAACATATGTTATTCTACAAACATTTGCGATGCTTTACATTGAATATCTTGCTTTTAAAGGATAGAAAAGTAAATATCAAGGATAGAACTTTTAACGAGTAAAGCATAAATCTTATCTATTCTATAAAATGCTATTTTTTTTATCAGTGACTAAGAAGCATAATATGTCTCTTTGATTCATCTCACTCTTGTGAGAGGTCAAGAAAACAGTACCTTGAAACTTCTTAAAAGTTCTTTTTTTCATGTTTAAACAAGGCAATCGGGCAATCTCTCACCATATAAGGGGGTATTCCATTATTTGCGTTCTTAAAAATCCGTATGAATAACTGTGTTAGTCTCATATTAATTGGAAAGAGAAGCTTTGCGTCGGTGTAAGGTTTTGACAACTTCCTTTTTAAAAACTGCATCTGCTTCGCTTAAACGGTGAATACTGAGTTCCAATTCAAGAGATAAAGCCAAATCTACGCACAATTTAAGCTCTGCTCCAATGTCAAAGCCGCGTTGATAGTCGTCATAAAGACCAACAAGTGTATCCGATAATTCTTGATCGCATAAAGAGATCATGCACATTCCTCCACATTGCGGTTTTTCTTGCAGTTTTGGTATATTTAGGCATCGCTCCAATGTCATCACCAGAAATTGCCATGTATACCAACATCATGGTTTTGTCAATTTTGTACAAAGCATCAGCTGTTAAAGCAATGCATATCAGGAACTTTATCGCTCCAAGATCTTCAATCCTCCAATCATATGAATACATATGGCAATATTTTCACTGTAGGTGTTATAAGATGCATGATTGCTAATTGGCTTTTAATTTCTACGTAAGATGGATCATTTTGACGATGAACCAAACGCCCTGAGGTTTCACCATTGCCAGTTAAAGTCAAATCAATGTCATTGATATCAACTAAAGGTTCAGCCTCTGAATAGGAGGTAATGACCTCATTTTTTGCAGAATACCAATTATCTTGCCTATTTTATATTGACTTTTGGACATTGATAAGCCTTTTATCTTATGTAATTAAACACATGGGAAATGCGTTTAACACGCATTTCCTTGCAAGGGGGTTAAGCGGCGTTATCCACAGTACGGAATAAACAAGAGAAATCGTATCAGTCTTTTTTGCTGCTTTGAAAATGCGACTGTAGCTTTTGGGAGAGCAGTCGACAAAAATCTTCTTGATGGGCAAACCGATAAAATCGACACTAGCTATTCAACTTTTTCATAGGGCTGTTTCCAAATGTTTTTGACACTGGATGATAGCTTTCCGTTAAAGAATGGAGTGCGGACAACGCCAGAAATATAAAAGATTTGTTTTGGTTATCTCTAGAAAAACAGGCTTTTTATTTTGGTACAGTGCAAATAAATCGATGGCTCAGCGAGAAAACTGATAAGCTACAGCAATTCACTTTCTATGAACCAAAAAGGAAGGAGCAATATACATAAAGACGAAAAAGCACCAGGTAGAGCAGTATAGAATTCTTATTTTCGCAGCAAGATTATAAGATCGCAAATTGTGATGTTTTTTTGATGAAAGGTGCTTAATTTTGAAAATTCTATTCTCTTACTTTGTTTTATACCCCTCAACTTAAAAAGTTTCATAAAAACCATGGATTTTGCACGATAAAAAATAGGATCCCTCTGGGAGAAGGCAGAGTAGAAAATTGTATATTGGCGTGTTTTACTGGATTGTCTGATAGTTATGAATAAAGTTAC
Organism: Bartonella quintana; assembly: GCF_009936175.1. Taxonomy (NCBI): domain Bacteria; kingdom Pseudomonadati; phylum Pseudomonadota; class Alphaproteobacteria; order Hyphomicrobiales; family Bartonellaceae; genus Bartonella; species Bartonella quintana. The sequence goes on from NZ_AP019773.1 coordinate 177,472, forward strand.
AAGGATAAACAATCATTTTGTCTATTATATTTTCAATTACAAGATTTCATGGAAATGCTCTTCTTAGGATATCGCCTATAGATATGTTTCAGTTATTTTTGCAAATTTGTGAAAAATTATTTTTTATGCTCTTGTCATTCTGCTTATGCGCTTTATTTGAAAGTTAGAATTTCTCTTAATGAAGCTGTTTTTGTTAGAAGATAAACGGAGTTTTTAAAGGGGAGGTATGCGACATTTTCAAAATTGTCTATTTTATTCATTTTTTAGCTTAAATCCCTCTAGCTAAAAGTGTTGGGGACTTTTCTAGGTTTAGTGTCTTTGTAGAGATTTTAGGGTGATGCCGTAATGAATATCGGTATTACGAAGGGGGAGTTTTATCTTTATTTATCGGTTTTTTTGGTGCGCAAACAGGGGTTTTGCCGTGGGATTTTTTGCGCCTTGTGATGATATTGGACTCTGTTGGAGGAGGTTCTTATGAAAAAATTATATTCAACACAAAATTGGATTAAAGTTACCTCATTGGGAACGGCAATGGCAGCGCTCTTATCGAGTGTCTCTCCTGTTTTTGCTGCAGGTGTTTCCATAACAGAAGGATTTGTTCGAAACTCGAGTGGCACTGATGGTCCTTATCCAAAAAGGAGTTATACCAGTATTGTTTTTGCTAGTGATGATGATTACTGTGGTGTAGATAATGTTATTGGTCGTGGTGGCAGTACTCAGGGCTTTAATAATCAAATAACGGCAGAGGAACAATATAACAGATTTATCGAAGATAGAACATTTAATGGCCGCAACCCTTATGGCACAACCACTGAAAAAGTTACTTGGGTTAGAGATGGAGTCTTAAGTAACAGCAGTGGTAGTTATATGGGAACAGCCACTGTTGGTCTTCAGAGTGTTCTACTTGAGGCTTATGGTGTTTATTCTTTTGCTACCAGTTGTGGATTTTCTGCGACGGGAAACTATTCAACAGTGTTTGGTGCAGAAGCGGTGCGAAAGGCTGGTGGTGCGCAAGCTTTTAGTGTTGGCGATACTGAGAATGATATAACACGACAAATTACAGGAGTAGCAGCAGGGACCTCTGGTACCGATGCAATGAATGTGGCACCGCTAAAAGCTATGAAAGATTTGGTAGTAGGAGCTTGGCAACTTGTTGTTAACGATGAAACTCCTATAGATGTTAATGCAGGCAGTATAGTAAAATTTGTAGGTGTTAAGGCGGAGGAGGATAATGAAGATAGTAGAAATATCAAAATTACCAAAGGAAATAATAATGAGGTACAATTTGATCTAAATGATATTATCAGAGTTAAACGTGTAATAGCAGGCAAGGCGAACGTAAGTGATGTAGGTTTCGTGATTACTGGTGGCCCAAACATGACTATTGGTGGTATTAATGCCGGAAATAAGCAAATTACAGGAGTAGCAAATGGTATTCGAGAGAATGATGCAGTAAATGTTTCACAGTTGAACGAACTAAAAAATCAAATAGCAGGAGATAGTCTTGTTAATTGGGTGGAAGAGCAGAAGCTTATTACTGTTGGTGCTGAAAAAGGTGGCACGAGAATTGATATTGCAGGCAGTGAGGGAAATCGGATTATCGCCGGTGTGAAAGCAGCAGAAAACGATAATGAAGCTGTTAATAAAAAACAGCTTGATGGCCATATTGCAGATATTACTGATATTATTAACAATATTAAGACAGAAAGTGCTTTTGCGGTTCTCTATGATAAAAATGGTGATAACACCGTTAATTATAATAATGTGACTTTGGGCGGGGGTAAGAGCGATGGACCCGTTGCTCTCCTTAATGTCAAAGATGGCAAAATTACCAAAGAATCGCATGATGCAATCAATGGCAGCCAAATTAATAAGATATCTGGAGATATTGCGAAATTTTTTGGCGGCGATGCGGCATTTGAAGGTGGTGTCTTCGTGGGCCCTAGATATAATTTATCTGCAGTTTTTGCAGATGGTAATGTAGAACAAAAGGTCTTTGAAGATGTTGGCTCAGCTTTGACAGGGCTTGATGTGAATGTCAGAAGTGTGAATAGCCGTCTAACATATGTAGCCAATAGCTTTAATCAGCAAATTGAAAATTTTTCTAAAAATGCCTTAATGTGGAGCGATACTGAGAATGCCTTTGTTGCACTTCATGGATTGGGAGGAGATAAAACGGAGAGTAAGATTACCTATCTTTTGGATGGTGACATTAGTGAAGATTCAACAGATGCCATAAATGGTTCTCAGCTTTATATGATGAGCAATAAGCTTGCTGCTTATTTTGGTGGCGGTGCTAGATATGAGAATGGTCAGTGGTCGGATCCAACATTTACGCTTCACCAATGGAATTCTGATGGCAATTTTGTTGAGAAGAACTATAAGACTGTAGCGGATGCTTTTGGTGGTGTTGATACGGTTATCAAGGATATTTATAGTAAAATTGGGGATTTGCCTGGTGGGGGCGTTAAGGATCAAGATGCCTTATTGTGGAGCGAGACTGAGAATGCTTTTGTTGCGCTTCATGGGTCGGAAGGAAAGAAGACGAATAGCAAGCTGAAGTTTCTCTTAGATGGTGCCATTGAGCAAGGGTCGAGTGAAGCGATTACGGGTAATCAGCTTTATATGATGAGCAATAAGCTTGCTGCTTATTTTGGTGGCGGTGCTGGATATGAGAATGGGAAGTGGTTGGATCCAACATTTATGCTTCACCAATTGGGTCCTGATGGCAGTGTTGTTGAGAAGAGCTATAAGACTGTAGCGGATGCTTTTGGTGGTGTTGATAGCAGTTTGTCTAATCTCAATGATCGTTTGAAGGCTGTTGAACAAGGGGCATCTCCGGTACCTCCGTCTTCTGATTCTGATGTGTTACATTGGAATGAAGAGAAGGGCGGGTATGATGCGAGCCATAAGGGTCAACCTGGTAAGATTACGGAAGTAGCTGATGGTAATATTGCGCAAGGTTCGAAGGATGCAGTCAATGGTGGACAGCTTTGGGAAACCAATGAACGTCTCTCTGGTGTTGAACAAGATATTCAGCATATTTCAGACAGAGTGGACAATATTTCCAATACGATTGCTGATATTGGTGAGATGGTTAACGAAATGACTGATGGTGCTGTTAGCTATGACCGAGATGAGGATGGGAATAAAACGAATAAAATCAGTTTACAAGGTGGTAATGCTGGTGAACCTGTAGTGATTGATAATGTTGCGGATGGGAAGATAGAGAAGGGTTCGAAAGAAGCAGTGAATGGTGGTCAGTTGCATGACTATACGGAACAACAGATGAAGGTTGTTCTTGATGATGCGAAAAAATATACGGATGAACGTATCAAGAATATCACTGTTGATGCCATTAATGATGCTGTTTCTCAGGCTAAAGACTATACAGATATGAAGTTTGAGGCTTTAAATTATGGTATTGAGGGTGCCCGGAAAGAAGCGAGGCAAGCAGCGGCTATAGGTTTAGCGGTATCTAACTTACGTTACAATGATACACCTGGAAAATTAAGCATTGCATTTGGGAGCGGCTTATGGCGTAGTCAAAGTGCATTTGCCTTTGGTGCGGGTTATACATCTGAGAGTGGGGCTATTCGGTCTAATTTATCTGTCACCAGTTCTGGTGGTCATTGGGGAGTTGGTGCTGGATTAGGCTTAACACTGAATTGATAATACAAAGACAGCTATGGTAGCGCAATTCCGTTCACCTCTGCCTAAATAAGGCAGAGGTGAAGAGTTTTGATAGAATTAAAAAGGGATTATACAAATTTATTTAAGATGCATAATTATAAATCTAATTGCAAAAACTTCAAAGAATACTGGCCACTGTATAATTATCATAAATAAAAATAAATGTTCATTTGCATCTAAATTAGGATTATTAATTTTTTTCTTGCTATTTTATAGTATTTGCTATAAAGGGCTCTCACTAAAGTAAAGTCTGTGCAACAGACTATTTCCGTTTGCGGGGGGAAAAATGCCTTAATTTTAAATATTTTCCTAACATTTTTCATTATTTACAGGCACTTAAGGGGAATCTTGCAATTTTTATTGGGGAATTTTATGAGGGAATTGCATTCAAGACTAAGTTTTTTTAAAGCGGGTTCATTAAGCATCACTCTGGTTACCCTCTTATCGAGTGTATCGGCTGTTTTTGCTTTGACTTTACCTATGAGCCAGGAAGTTATTTTGGATCGTAAGACTAAGAATGATCGTAAGAATATTTGTATTCTTTCTCTAAGTGCTTTTGATGGCAAGGATGTTTTGGCAGAAGATGGTGATGGTTATGTTTGTGGTTTAGATCAGGTTTCTGGGTCTGATGCGTTAGATATCAACCAAGTTGGGGAAAGTTCAGAGAAAGAGGGTATTGCGCTTACGGTAAAGAGAGAGGATAGCGCTTTGAAGGGGCCTTTCTCTAGAGTTTCTGGTGTTCATTCTGTTAGGAGCAGTTCCCATCCCTATACGCTAGGTTATGAGGCAGCAATATTTGATCTAGCTGAAACAAAAAAAGTTGCAGGACCACAATCCTATGCGAATTGGGCGATGTCGGGATCCGGTACCAAAGGGTGGTTATCTATCGGTAAGGGTGCATATGGGTGGGGTATATCTCTAGGAGCAAATTCGAACACTTATGACTATGACTCTATCGCTATTGGTCGGAGTAGCAATACACCTGTTGGTAAGGGCATAGCTTTAGGTTGTAATTCTGTCAATCACCGTTGGGCTGACAAGACTTATTATAACCCTAAAACGGGTACGATTGATGAAGGCAGCGGCGCCAACTGGATCTGGAGCAGTGTCTTAGATTCAATGAGTATTGGTAACGTTGATACGAATGAGACCCGACATATAGCAGGAGTGGCGGCAGGTTTGGAAGACACCGATGCAGTCAATGTCGCACAGCTAAAAGCGTTAAGAGAGTGGGTAAAAGACAATATAGAGGGGGGGATGATTGAGTACGATGAAGGTTCTAAGCTTATTCGTATTGGTTCAAAGCGCTCGGGAGACAAAATAGATATTAAAAATAGCGATGGGCAAGATCGAGTTTTGGCTGGAGTGAAGAACGGGGAGGTTTCTCAGGGGTCAGTTGAGGCAATAAATGGTCATCAACTTTGGGAAACCAATCAAACAGTTGCGGGTCTAAATGGAACTTTAAACAATCTAGGTAAGAATCTCACAAACTATTTAGGTGGTGGTGCAGATGTGGCTCAGAATGTTGCACCAACTTACATTATTGAGGACAAAAAGTATCGTGATGTTGGTTCTGCTTTTGGTGGTGTTAATACCGTCATCAAGGATATTTATAGTAAACTTGAGGATTTGCCTGGTGGAGGCGTTAAGGATCAAGATGCCTTAATGTGGAGCGAGACTGAGAATGCCTTTGTTGCACTTCATGCAAAAGAGGGAAACAAAACGAACAGTAAGATTACCTATCTTTTGAACGGTGACATTAGTAAAGCTTCAACAGATGCCATAAATGGTTCTCAGCTTTATATGATGAGCAATAAGCTTGCTGCTTATTTTGATGGCGGTGCTAGATATGAGAATGGTCAGTGGTCGGATCCAACATTTACGCTTCACCAATGGAATTCTGATGGCAATTTTGTTGAGAAGAACTATAAGACTGTAGCGGATGCTTTTGGTGGTGTTGATACGGTTATCAAGGATATTTATAGTAAAATTGGGGATTTGCCTGGTGGGGGCGTTAAGGATCAAGATGCCTTATTGTGGAGCGAGACTGAGAATGCTTTTGTTGCGCTTCATGGGTCGGAAGGAAAGAAGACGAATAGCAAGCTGAAGTTTCTCTTAGATGGTGCCATTGAGCAAGGGTCGAGTGAAGCGATTACGGGTAATCAGCTTTATATGATGAGCAATAAGCTTGCTGCTTATTTTGGTGGCGGTGCTGGATATGAGAATGGGAAGTGGTTGGATCCAACATTTATGCTTCACCAATTGGGTCCTGATGGCAGTGTTGTTGAGAAGAGCTATAAGACTGTAGCGGATGCTTTTGGTGGTGTTGATAGCAGTTTGTCTAATCTCAATGATCGTTTGAAGGCTGTTGAACAAGGGGCATCTCCGGTACCTCCGTCTTCTGATTCTGATGTGTTACATTGGAATGAAGAGAAGGGCGGGTATGATGCGAGCCATAAGGGTCAACCTGGTAAGATTACGGAAGTAGCTGATGGTAATATTGCGCAAGGTTCGAAGGATGCAGTCAATGGTGGACAGCTTTGGGAAACCAATGAGCGTCTCTCTAGTGTTGAACAAAAGGTTGATGCTATTGAGCAAGGGATTGGTCAGGTTGTTGATGGTGCTGTTAGCTATGACCGAGATGAGGATGGGAATAAAACGAATAAAATCAGTTTACAAGGTGGTAATGCTGGTGAACCTGTAGTGATTGATAATGTTGCGGATGGGAAGATAGAGAAGGGTTCGAAAGAAGCAGTGAATGGTGGTCAGTTGCATGACTATACGGAACAACAGATGAAGGTTGTTCTTGATGATGCGAAAAAATATACGGATGAACGTATCAAGAATATCACTGTTGATGCCCTTGATGATGCTGTTTCTCAGGCTAAAGACTATACAGATATGAAGTTTGAGGCTTTAAATTATGGTATTGAGGGTGCCCGGAAAGAGGCGATGCAAGCAGCGGCTATAGGTTTAGCGGTATCTAATTTACGTTATCACGATACACCTGGAGCATTAAGCATTGCATTTGGGAGCGGCTTATGGCGTAGTCAAGGTGCATTTGCCTTTGGTGCAGGTTATGCGTCTGAAGATGGTAAGACCCTTTCTAATGTGTCGATAACAACTTCTGGGGGGGTCTGGAATATAAGTGCGGGGCTAAGCTTAAAACTAAAATCATGATGAGAAATCAAATTCTTGTTTTAGGCCTCCATATCATTTTTTGAATGGTAAAAGTAAGAGTTTCTTCACACAAAAAGGAATAGCGTCAATTGGTAACAAAGATAAATCTACTACATATTCCTATAACTACATTGACAGGAAAATATGTCTTTTCATCTTTTTATTGGGGAATTTTATGAGGGAATTGCATTCAAGACTAAGTTTTTTTAAAGCGGGTTCATTAAGCATCACTCTGGTTACCCTCTTATCGAGTGTATCGGCTGTTTTTGCTTTGACTTTACCTATGAGCCAGGAAGTTATTTTGGATCGTAAGACTAAGAATGATCGTAAGAATATTTGTATTCTTTCTCTAAGTGCTTTTGATGGCAAGGATGTTTTGGCAGAAGATGGTGATGGTTATGTTTGTGGTTTAGATCAGGTTTCTGGGTCTGATGCGTTAGATATCAACCAAGTTGGGGAAAGTTCAGAGAAAGAGGGTATTGCGCTTACGGTAAAGAGAGAGGATAGCGCTTTGAAGGGGCCTTTCTCTAGAGTTTCTGGTGTTCATTCTGTTAGGAGCAGTTCCCATCCCTATACGCTAGGTTATGAGGCAGCAATATTTGATCTAGCTGAAACAAAAAAAGTTGCAGGACAGCCTTATAATTACTATGATCAGAACTCAATGTGGACTGCTATCGGTAAAGGTGCACGGGCAGAGGGAGAAGGGGCATTGGCTATAGGGGAGAATGCGTTTGCAACCATCAATGCTGTCGCTTTGGGTGCTGAGGCTAAGGCTTATGTTCGTGCGAGTGTAGCTCTAGGTTCTAGTTCTGCGGCTAGATGGAGAGAGAATCCCAGGGGTTGGGATCCTCGAATAAATGATTCTAATCCCAGCGATAATAATCCGTGGTGGGTGTCTTCTCTGGGTGAGGTCAGCATTGGTGATGTTAAGAACGGTAAAACCCGACATATAGCAGGAGTGGCGGCAGGCTGGAAAGACACCGATGCAGTCAATGTCGCACAGCTAAAAGCGTTAAGAGAGTGGGCAAGCGAGCTCACAGGACCAGGGGAGATTGAGTACGATGAAGGTTCTAAGCTTATTCGTATTGGTTCAAAGCGCTCGGGAGACAAAATAGATATTAAAAATAGCGATGGGCAAGATCGAGTTTTGGCTGGAGTGAAGAACGGGGAGGTTTCTCAGGGGTCAGTTGAGGCAATAAATGGTCATCAACTTTGGGAAACCAATCAAACAGTTGCGGGTCTAAATGGAACTTTAAACAATCTAGGTAAGAATCTCACAAACTATTTAGGTGGTGGTGCAGATGTGGCTCAGAATGTTGCACCAACTTACACTATTCAGGGCAAACAGCATCGTGATGTTGGTTCTGCTTTTGGTGGTGTTAATACCGTCATCAAGGATATTTATAGTAAACTTGAGGATTTGCCTGGTAGAAGCGTTAAGGATCAAGATGCCTTAATGTGGAGCGAGACTGAGAATGCCTTTGTTGCACTTCATGGATTGGGAGGAGATAAAACGGAGAGTAAGATTACCTATCTTTTGGATGGTGACATTAGTGAAGATTCAACAGATGCCATAAATGGTTCTCAGCTTTATATGATGAGCAATAAGCTTGCTGCTTATTTTGGTGGCGGTGCTAGATATGAGAATGGTCAGTGGTCGGATCCAACATTTACGCTTCACCAATGGAATTCTGATGGCAATTTTGTTGAGAAGAACTATAAGACTGTAGCGGATGCTTTTGGTGGTGTTGATACGGTTATCAAGGATATTTATAGTAAAATTGGGGATTTGCCTGGTGGGGGCGTTAAGGATCAAGATGCCTTATTGTGGAGCGAGACTGAGAATGCTTTTGTTGCGCTTCATGGGTCGGAAGGAAAGAAGACGAATAGCAAGCTGAAGTTTCTCTTAGATGGTGCCATTGAGCAAGGGTCGAGTGAAGCGATTACGGGTAATCAGCTTTATATGATGAGCAATAAGCTTGCTGCTTATTTTGGTGGCGGTGCTGGATATGAGAATGGGAAGTGGTTGGATCCAACATTTATGCTTCACCAATTGGGTCCTGATGGCAGTGTTGTTGAGAAGAACTATAAGACTGTAGCGGATGCTTTTGGTGGTGTTGATAGCAGTTTGTCTAATCTCAATGATCGTTTGAAGGCTGTTGAACAAGGGGCATCTCCGGTACCTCCGTCTTCTGATTCTGATGTGTTACATTGGAATGAAGAGAAGGGCGGGTATGATGCGAGCCATAAGGGTCAACCTGGTAAGATTACGGAAGTAGCTGATGGTAATATTGCGCAAGGTTCGAAAGATGCAGTCAATGGTGGACAGCTTTGGGAAACCAATGAACGTCTCTCTGGTGTTGAACAAAAGGTTGATGCTATTGAGCAAGGGATTGGTCAGGTTGTTGATGGTGCTGTTAGCTATGACCGAGATGAGGATGGGAATAAAACGAATAAAATCAGTTTACAAGGTGGTAATGCTGGTGAACCTGTAGTGATTGATAATGTTGCGGATGGGAAGATAGAGAAGGGTTCGAAAGAAGCAGTGAATGGTGGTCAGTTGCATGACTATACGGAACAACAGATGAAGGTTGTTCTTGATGATGCGAAAAAATATACGGATGAACGTATCAAGAATATCACTGTTGATGCCATTAATGATGCTGTTTCTCAGGCTAAAGACTATACAGATATGAAGTTTGAGGCTTTAAATTATGGTATTGAGGGTGCCCGGAAAGAAGCGAGGCAAGCAGCGGCTGTAGGTTTAGCGGTATCTAACTTACGTTACAATGATACACCTGGAAAATTAAGCATTGCATTTGGGAGCGGCTTATGGCGTAGTCAAGGTGCATTTGCCTTTGGTGCAGGTTATGCGTCTGAAGATGGTAAGACCCTTTCTAGTGGGTCGATAACGACTTCTGGTGGTCATTGGGGAGTTGGTGCTGGATTAGGCTTAACACTGAATTGATAATACAAAGACAGCTATGGTAGCGCAATTCCGTTCACCTCTGCCTAAATAAGGCAGAGGTGAAGAGTTTTGATAGAATTAAAAAGGGATTATACAAATTTATTTAAGATGCATAATTATAAATCTAATTGCAAAAACTTCAAAGAATACTGGCCACTGTATAATTATCATAAATAAAAATAAATGTTCATTTGCATCTAAATTAGGATTATTAATTTTTTTCTTGCTATTTTATAGTATTTGCTATAAAGGGCTCTCACTAAAGTAAAGTCTGTGCAACAGACTATTTCCGTTTGCGGGGGGAAAAATGCCTTAATTTTAAATATTTTCCTAACATTTTTCATTATTTACAGGCACTTAAGGGGAATCTTGCAATTTTTATTGGGGAATTTTATGAGGGAATTGCATTCAAGACTAAGTTTTTTTAAAGCGGGTTCATTAAGCATCACTCTGGTTACCCTCTTATCGAGTGTATCGGCTGTTTTTGCTTTGACTTTACCTATGAGCCAGGAAGTTATTTTGGATCGTAAGACTAAGAATGATCGTAAGAATATTTGTATTCTTTCTCTAAGTGCTTTTGATGGCAAGGATGTTTTGGCAGAAGATGGTGATGGTTATGTTTGTGGTTTAGATCAGGTTTCTGGGTCTGATGCGTTAGATATCAACCAAGTTGGGGAAAGTTCAGAGAAAGAGGGTATTGCGCTTACGGTAAAGAGAGAGGATAGCGCTTTGAAGGGGCCTTTCTCTAGAGTTTCTGGTGTTCATTCTGTTAGGAGCAGTTCCCATCCCTATACGCTAGGTTATGAGGCAGCAATATTTGATCTAGCTGAAACAAAAAAAGTTGCAGGACCACAATCCTATGGGCATTATGATAATGATTCATGGATTGCTTTTTATGGGGGCAGACCCTGGGTAAATGCCCCTCCGTTGCCTCGTGGGGCGATTGGAATAGGATCGCGCGGCGCCAAGGCTGAGGAATCTATCGCTATAGGTACTAGCAACATTAACTTTATAACTAAGGCTGAGACTTCTACAAGTGTAGCTCTAGGTTCTGGTTCTGCGACTAGATCGAGAGAGAATCCCAGGGGTTGGGATCCTCGAATAAATGATTCTAATCCCAGCGATAATAATCCGTGGTGGGTGTCTTCTCTGGGTGAGGTCAGCATTGGTGATGTTGAGAAAGGTAAAACCCGACATATAGCAGGAGTGGCGGCAGGTTTGGAAGACACCGATGCAGTCAATGTCGCACAGCTAAAAGCGTTAAGAGAGTGGGTAAAAGACAATATAGGGGGGATGATTGAGTACGATGAAGGTTCTAAGCTTATTCGTATTGGTTCAAAGCGCTCGGGAGACAAAATAGATATTAAAAATAGCGATGGGCAAGATCGAGTTTTGGCTGGAGTGAAGAACGGGGAGGTTTCTCAGGGGTCAGTTGAGGCAATAAATGGTCATCAACTTTGGGAAACCAATCAAACAGTTGCGGGTCTAAATGGAACTTTAAACAATCTAGGTAAGAATCTCACAAACTATTTAGGTGGTGGTGCAGATGTGGCTCAGAATGTTGCACCAACTTACACTATTCAGGGCAAACAGCATCGTGATGTTGGTTCTGCTTTTGGTGGTGTTGATAACATACTCACAGATATTTATAGTAAACTTGAGGATTTGCCTGGTGGAGGCGTTAAGGATCAAGATGCCTTAATGTGGAGCGAGACTGAGAATGCCTTTGTTGCACTTCATGCAAAAGAGGGAAACAAAACGAACAGTAAGATTACCTATCTTTTGAACGGTGACATTAGTAAAGCTTCAACAGATGCCATAAATGGTTCTCAGCTTTATATGATGAGCAATAAGCTTGCTGCTTATTTTGGTGGCGGTGCTAGATATGAGAATGGTCAGTGGTCGGATCCAACATTTACGCTTCACCAATGGAATTCTGATGGCAATTTTGTTGAGAAGAACTATAAGACTGTAGCGGATGCTTTTGGTGGTGTTGATACGGTTATCAAGGATATTTATAGTAAAATTGGGGATTTGCCTGGTGGGGGCGTTAAGGATCAAGATGCCTTATTGTGGAGCGAGACTGAGAATGCTTTTGTTGCGCTTCATGGGTCGGAAGGAAAGAAGACGAATAGCAAGCTGAAGTTTCTCTTAGATGGTGCCATTGAGCAAGGGTCGAGTGAAGCGATTACGGGTAATCAGCTTTATATGATGAGCAATAAGCTTGCTGCTTATTTTGGTGGCGGTGCTGGATATGAGAATGGGAAGTGGTTGGATCCAACATTTATGCTTCACCAATTGGGTCCTGATGGCAGTGTTGTTGAGAAGAGCTATAAGACTGTAGCGGATGCTTTTGGTGGTGTTGATAGCAGTTTGTCTAATCTCAATGATCGTTTGAAGGCTGTTGAACAAGGGGCATCTCCGGTACCTCCGTCTTCTGATTCTGATGTGTTACATTGGAATGAAGAGAAGGGCGGGTATGATGCGAGCCATAAGGGTCAACCTGGTAAGATTACGGAAGTAGCTGATGGTAATATTGCGCAAGGTTCGAAAGATGCAGTCAATGGTGGACAGCTTTGGGAAACCAATGAACGTCTCTCTGGTGTTGAACAAAAGGTTGATGCTATTGAGCAAGGGATTGGTCAGGTTGTTGATGGTGCTGTTAGCTATGACCGAGATGAGGATGGGAATAAAACGAATAAAATCAGTTTACAAGGTGGTAATGCTGGTGAACCTGTAGTGATTGATAATGTTGCGGATGGGAAGATAGAGAAGGGTTCGAAAGAAGCAGTGAATGGTGGTCAGTTGCATGACTATACGGAACAACAGATGAAGGTTGTTCTTGATGATGCGAAAAAATATACGGATGAACGTATCAAGAATATCACTGTTGATGCCATTAATGATGCTGTTTCTCAGGCTAAAGACTATACAGATATGAAGTTTGAGGCTTTAAATTATGGTATTGAGGGTGCCCGGAAAGAAGCGAGGCAAGCAGCGGCTGTAGGTTTAGCGGTATCTAACTTACGTTACAATGATACACCTGGAAAATTAAGCATTGCATTTGGGAGCGGCTTATGGCGTAGTCAAGGTGCATTTGCCTTTGGTGCAGGTTATGCATCTAAAGATGGTAAGATCCTTTCTAGTGGGTCGATAACGACTTCTGCTGGTCATTGGGGAATCGGTGCGGGGCTAAGCTTAAAACTAAAATCATGATGAGAAATCAAATTATTATTGTAGTTTTTTTATTTGCCTCTATTTTATTAGGCAAGGGTAATAGTTTTGCTGATGAAAACAATAGTGCTTATACAGTGCATCCACCACAATTATCTGTTCCTAAGGGAGAACTTGGTGAAACACGTCGAATCATTATGCAATTTTATTATTGGACGTTGATTTGCGATGAAAAACAAAAGTTTAAGCAAGGTGTATGTAATGTGACTCAAACTGTTCATGATCAGGAAGATAATACTATTTTTAGTTGGTCTCTTGTTTCTACGAAAAATGGTCAAGCAGTAATGCTCTTTCGAACATTGCCAAATACTGATACAAATGTCCCTATTCGAATGTTTATTGAAGGCGTTAAAAAGCCTTTCCTCATTCGTTATACGCAATGTGATGAAGAGGTCTGCTTAGCACAATTGCTTGTAGGACCAGTTTTTAGTAAACAAATAGAGCAGAATAAAGAAGCACGTATTTCCTATAAAGTTAAAGAGGGAAAGGTATTTTCTTTTATTGTGCCATTTAAAGGGCTGAGTGCAGCACTTTATTCTCTACAACGATAGATTGGTGTAGATAGCTTTTAGCAGGATTATTTTTTTATAAATCTTTGCGTTGTATTTTCAGATTTAAATGAAGAGTGCAATGGAGTAAGAAGTTCACATCAATCTAATCAGAGAGATGATTTAGCAAAATGAAAGCACATTTTACAAATATAAAATCATAAAGCTTTCTCTATGTAATAGAAAATCAGCTTAGAGTTTTCCACAGGGCTTATAGTAATGTGTCGGAATCATGAGACGGAAGTACTAGAGACGTCCCCTGTTCAAACAATCCTCAAATACTTATTCAAATGAGAAAAACTGCTTTCAATACCACCAAAAGTACCAGCAACAGTCTTATAGCTCGTTTCAATTGCATTCAAGACTAAGTTTTTTAAAGTGGGTTCATTAAGCATCACTCTGGTTACCCTCTTATCGAGTGTATCGGCTGTTTTTGCTTTGACTTTACCTATGAGCCAGGAAGTTATTTTGGATCGTAAGACTAAGAATGATCGTAAGAATATTTGTATTCTTTCTCTAAGTGCTTTTGATGGCAAGGGTGTTTTGGCAGAAGATGGTGATGATTATGTTTGTGGTTTAGATCAGGTTTCTGGGTTTACAGCTATACCATCTGCAGCAACTTGAGAAATTTTGAAATTGGGTGTTGTTCATTGGCCAACCTTAAAGATAGGATCCAACCACTTCCCATTCTCATATCCAGCACCGCCACCAAAATAAGCAGCAAGCTTATTGCTCATCATATAAAGCTGATTACCCGTAATCGCTTCACTCGACCCTTGCTCAATGGCACCATCTAAGAGAAACTTCAGCTTGCTATTCGTCTTCTTTCCTTCCGACCCATGAAGCGCAACAAAAGCATTCTCAGTCTCGCTCCACAATAAGGCATCTTGATCCTTAACGCCCCCACCAGGCAAATCCCCAATTTTACTATAAATATCCTTGATAACCGTATCAACACCACCAAAAGCATCCGCTACAGTCTTATAGTTCTTCTCAACAAAATTGCCATCAGAATTCCATTGGTGAAGCGTAAATGTTGGATCCGACCACTGACCATTCTCATATCTAGCACCGCCATCAAAATAAGCAGCAAGCTTATTGCTCATCATATAAAGCTGATTATCTGTAATGGCTTCACTCGACCCTTGCTCAATTTGCCCCATCTAAGAGAAACTAGTGAATTACGTTAGTTTTTATCAGTACAAAATCACTGAGAATAGTGAGTTTAAAACTGAATAAAATAAATTAAGAATACTCGCTCTTTCCGACAAGGAAGATGTCAATTTTTTGTGAAAGCTTTTATGTATTTTAGGGCAATATGATTCAATGGCAATAGATATAAATTGAAGTAATACAGTGGTTTTTATATTGATATTATAATTGCTGAAAATAATATTAATAATGCTTTTAAAGAGGAGCGGCAGAATACAAAATTGGATGTCAGCATAAAAAAATTTATAATTCTAAGTTTATAAAGAAAAATATGCTGTTGCAGAAAGTTTTAATTTTTTAATCATCAAAATATCTTGCAGTAACTTGAAAGATACTTATGTAGAAGATCTCGATGATTGAAAAATAATAAATATTTTCTTAGTATTGGTAATTTAATTCCGCATTTTTACTTTAGTTCTAGTGATAGCAGAAGAAGGGTTCTCGCGTTTTTTTATTTGGGGGGGGGAAATGCTCAAGGGATAAGAAAAAATGACTCTGTTAGATTATGATTCAAAAGAGTCAAAGCAAGGAAGACTGTACAATACAAGAACAGAGCAATTGTATGGTTACAGTGGTAACAATCGAAATAATCGCTCTGCATTCTTACAGACAGGGGTACGCTCTACTTCTGTTGATATAAAAAAAACAGAGAAAAAGACTTTGGAAACAGAGACAAGTCCTTATTCAATCGGATACAGCTTGTGAATTCTGAAGTCGAATGATTATAGGTGTTGAAAAAACAAAAAGTCAAAAAACACCTTTTTTTCACGGTTTTCTCAATTAAAATCTTCACCTCTTTACGCAGCCCTTGATTTGGGAACGAATAATTGTCGTCTTCTTATTGTATCTCCTAGTAAACCTGGGTATTTTCGAGTTGTTATTGTAAAATTGGGAGAAGGTTTAGTAAATAACGGCTTTCCTTAATACATAAGCTATGGACCGCGCGATTGAAGCATTAAAGATTTGTCATTTAAAGCTAAAATAAAGGCGTATTAAGCGTTATCGTTTGGTTGCAAAGAAGCTTGACGTTCGGCAAAAAATGGGAGACATTTTATTCAACGCGTTTTGGATGCGACTGACCTTAAATTGGAAATTGTTTATCGGAAAACAGAAGTGCGCTTTGCTGTTTCAGGAATATGGTACACTAGTTGAGCGAAATACTGATGCAATTGTCTTTTTTGATATTAGAGGATAGTCATCGGAAATTGTGCTTCTTGATATTTCTCAAAAGCGTTCTTTGCGTTTAGCTAAACAGATTACAGCTTGGACTTCGCTTTCTGTTGGTGTTGTCACCTTGCTGAACGTTTTGGAGGTAGTGATATTAGTCTAGATGATTTTGAAAAGATGAAAAGCTATGTGCAGGGTTTTTTAAATAATTTTTCAGATCATTATAAATTGGGAGATCTAGCTCAGGGCTCGAAGTTTCATCTTTTGGGAACTTCTGGAATGATTACGACTTTAGCAGGAATGCACCTTAATTTAGAGCGTTACGATTGGAAGAAAATGGATGGCATTTGGATGAATGATGCAGATATTACTCTTATGATCAAACGTTTATTGTCATGAGACATAAAAAAAGCGCAGAATCGATTCTTATATTGGGCGAGAGAGAGCTAGATTTCGTTTTAGCTGGTTGTGCAATTTTAGATGCTATTCGAGAGGTTTGGCCCAGTCAACGTTTAAGAGTTGCTGATCGTGGGTTGAGAGAAGGAATTTTGATAGAGCTGATGTTACGAGATGGTGTAGGGTGTTGACATGGGAAGAGGGGAAGCTTCAAGCATTAGCTATATCAGAATATGGAGACAATAAATAGTTATGAAAAAAACGAGAAAAACACCGACTGGCGGATACGGGGGCTCAGGATCGCATAAATTATATCAGCGCGTAAAGAAGAAAGCAGGAACCATTAAAGCATCTTCGCGGCGATGGTTAGAAAGGCATCTGAACGATCCTTATGTTCATCAGTCGAAAATAGATGGTTATCGTTCGCGTGCGGCCTATAAACTCATCGAAATGAATGAGCGCTATAAATTTCTCAAAAAAGGTCAAAAAATCATTGATCTGGGAGCGGCGCCGGGGGGATGGTGTCAGGTGGCTCAGCGTATTGTAGGGTCAAGTGATGAAAAGCCTAGTGTGGTTGGCATTGATTATTTGCCTGTTGTTCCATTGCCTGGGGTTATAATGCTGGAAATGGATTTTTTGCATACAGATGCACCGCAGAAATTGATTGATGCTTTAGGGACAAAGCCAGATGTAGTGCTTTCTGATATGGCCGCACCAACAATAGGACATCGTCAGACAGATTATTTAAGAACGATTTATTTATGTGAAGTCGCTGCTGATTTTGCTCTTTCTGTTCTCAAGTCTGGAGGGCATTTTTTAGTAAAGGCCTTTCAAGGTGGGGCAGAAAACACCCTTCTTACGACATTGAAACAGAACTTTAAAACAGTCCATCATGTTAAACCACCTGCAAGCCGGACAGAATCAGTGGAGCTTTATCTTCTAGCACTCGAATTTAAGGCAAAAACAGAAGTAAAATAAAAGCTTTTTTTTCAGAAGGTTTAAGTTGCTTACATATTTAACTGTGAGGATATTTTCAAACAGGTGTCAGTAATATTGTTTATAGTTTTTTGTAAATGATGAAAAACTGGTAAAACTAATATATACCTTTAAAGTAGGAATAATTGATTCCTCAGTGAGCATTTCCAATGAAATTTCTTGATCAAGCTAAAGTTTATATTCGTTCTGGTAATGGAGGAGCAGGGGCTGTATCATTTCGTCGTGAAAAGTTCATTGAATTTGGAGGTCCTGATGGGGGGGATGGAGGACGTGGTGGTGATGTTTGGGCTCTCGTTGTAGATGGGCTTAATACACTGATTGACTATCGCTACCAGCAACATTTTAGAGCAAAAACAGGGGGGCACGGCAAGGGGCGGAATATGACCGGTGAAAAGGGTGATGATATTATCCTTAAAGTACCGGTTGGGACGCAAATTTTTGAAGAAGATAATACAACATTAATCTGTGATTTAACGGAAGTTGGACAACGTTATCGTCTTGCAAAAGGAGGGAATGGCGGTTTTGGGAATCTCCATTTTATGAACTCTACAAATCAGGCACCTCGCCGTGCAAATCCCGGTTTGGTTGGAGAAGAGCGCACACTTTGGCTTCGTTTGAAGTTGATTGCTGATGCAGGGCTTATTGGTTTGCCGAATGCTGGAAAGTCAACCTTTTTAGCGTCAGTAACGGCAGCAAAGCCAAAAGTTGCAGATTATCCTTTTACCACTTTATATCCTCATCTTGGTGTTGCACGCATTGATGCTCGTGAATTTGTTTTGGCTGATATTCCTGGTTTGATTGAAGGGGCACATGAAGGCATTGGGCTCGGAGACCGTTTCTTGGGGCATATAGAACGTTGTTGCGTTTTATTTCATTTGATTTCTGCTCAAGAAGAAGATGTGGCAAAAGCATATCAGATTGTGCGTAATGAACTTAAGGCGTACGGAAATAATCTGAGTGATAAGACTGAAATTGTAGCGATAAGTCAGATAGATACTCTCACTCTTGAAGAACGTAAAGTCAAACAAGAGGTTTTACAAAGAGTGACGGGTAAATCTGTAATGATGTTTTCTGCGGTCAGTGGTGAGAGTTTAGAAGCTATGTTGCGTGTTGGTGCACATATGATTGAAATGGTACGCAAAGAAGGTGTCGATAGGGATGTCAGGACTGATTAAGACAGCTGGATTGCAAAAACTTGCGCACTATAAACGTATTGTGGTAAAAATTGGATCTGCGCTTTTGGTTGAGCCTCAGACAGGTTTACGAGCTGAATGGCTTAAAAGTTTGATAAATGATGTTGCCAAGTTGCATCAAAAAGGCGTTGAGATTTTATTAGTGTCTTCAGGGGCTATTGCCTTAGGGAGAACGTTGCTCCGTCTTCCTAGAGGTGTTTTGAAATTGGAAGAAAGTCAGGCATGTGCTGCTTTGGGGCAAATTGAATTAGCAAAAACCTATGGTGATGCGCTTGCTCAATATGGATTAAAAACTGGTCAGATTTTGCTCACTCTATTGGATACGGAAGAGCGACGGCGTTATCTCAATGCGCGTGCTACGATTAATGTGCTTTTACGTTTTGGAGCAGTGCCTGTTATTAATGAGAATGATACTGTTGCAACAAGTGAAATTCGTTATGGTGATAATGATCGTTTAGCAGCCCGTGTGGCGACGATGATGGGTGCGGATCTTTTAATACTTTTATCAGATATTGATGGTCTTTATACGAAGTCTCCTCATCGTGATCCAACAGCTGAATTTATTCCTTTTATTACATCAATTACAAGTGATATCGAAAAAATGGCAGACGTTGCTGCTTCAGAGCTTTCACGGGGAGGAATGAAGACTAAGCTTGATGCCGGAAAAATAGCAAATTCTGCTGGAACAGCAATGGTTATTACTTCAGGCAAGCGCATGAATCCTCTTGCAGCGATTGATAGAGGGGAACGCAGAAGTTTTTTTGCTGCCAGTGAAAAGCCTGTTAATGCTTGGAAAACATGGATTTCTGGTCATTTAGGTCCGTCTGGTATTTTAACGATTGATCCGGGAGCAGCTAAGGCTCTTGAATCAGGAAAATCCTTATTAGCTGCAGGAGTTATAGCGGTTGATGGGATGTTTCATCGTGGAGATACGGTTGCAATTGTTGATACAAAGGGCGTTGAGATTGCTCGTGGGCTTGTGAGTTATGGCAAAAATGAAGCTGTACGCATTATGGGGCGTAAAAGAGAAGAAATCGAGTCTATTCTTGGGTATGAAGCGCGTTCTGCTATGGTGCATCGTAATGATATGGTTTTACGCTGCTTGACCGATTCTACTTAAAAAAGTTATCTTTTACCTTGTTTATTTTTTGGGCATAGTGGACGATTATATGACTTTAGAAGAACAGATGAAGGACATGGGGCAAAAAGCACGTCATGCTGCTGCGCTGCTGGCAGTTATGTCTTCTGAACAAAAGAACAAGGCGTTGGAAATGATAGCTTTGAGTTTAGAAGCTCAGTCAGCTGAAATTTTACAGGCTAATCATCAAGATTTAGTGAACGCTGCTCAGAATAATTTGAATGTAGCGATGGTTGATCGGCTTAAGTTGGATAAAGTGCGTTTGTGTGCAATCATAGACAGTGTACGCCAAGTTGCTTGTTTGCCTGATCCTGTTGGTCAAGTGATGAGTGAGTGGACACGTCCAAATGGGCTTCATATTCGTCGCGTTCGTACACCTCTTGGTGTGATTGGTATTATTTATGAGAGTCGGCCAAGTGTGACGATTGATGCGAGTACTTTGTGCTTAAAATCTGGAAATGCTGCAATTTTACGTGGTGGTTCGGATAGTTTTCATTCTGCACATGCACTTCATTCAGCATTGGTGAAAGGATTAGAGGAAGCCGGTTTACCTCAAGATGCCATTCAAATGGTTGGAACGAAAGATCGCGATGTCGTTGGAGAAATGCTCAAGGGATTGGATGGAGCGATTGATGTGATCGTACCTCGTGGTGGAAAAGACCTTGTTGCACGCGTCCAATCTGATGCACGTGTTCCGATTTTTGCGCATTTAGAAGGGCTCTGTCATATTTATATTGATCAATCGGCCAATTTAGATATGGCGCGTAATATTGTTTTAAATGCAAAGTTGCGGCGGACAGGTATATGTGGTGCTGTTGAGACAGTTCTCATTGACCGTCAGGCATTAAAAAAATTTCTTCCTGTTCTGACTGCTTTACAAGAGAAGGGCTGTGAAATTCGTGCAACAGAAGATATTGTTTTTCTTCTGTCAGACGTCAAATTAGCTTCTGAAGAAGATTGGTCGCAGGAATATCTTGATGCAATTCTTTCTGTCAAAACAGTTGAAGGGATTGAGGGAGCTATTGCGCATATTCGACGTTATTCATCGGGGCATACGGAATCGATTATTGCTGAGGATATGAAGGTGGTAAAAATATTTTTTAATTGTTTGGATTCAGCTATTTTGCTTCATAATGCATCTACACAATTTGCCGATGGAGGTGAATTTGGTTTTGGGGCGGAAATCGGTATCGCAACAGGAAAAATGCATGCGCGTGGTCCCGTAGGTGTTGAACAACTGACATCATTTCAGTATCATGTTAAAGGAAATGGACAGGTTAGGTCTTGAAACAGCCATTTCTTCGGTGGAAAAATCGTATGCCATACGTTGAAAGATCCAATGTTGTGGGTCTTTTGGGTGGGTCTTTTAATCCACCGCACACAGGGCATCTTCTTGTTGCAAAAACTGCAATTCGGCGTTTATGTCTTGATCAGTTATGGTGGATAGTAACTCCGGGAAATCCCTTAAAAGATTGTACAGAGTTACCATCTTTAGATGAGAGAATGCGCTTAAGTTTTAAACTCATTGATCATCCAAAGATTCGTGTAACAGGTTTTGAGCAGGCTATAGGTAGCGCAGTATCAATAAAGACGATTTCCCATATTCTTACGCACTGCCCCGGGGTGCATTTTTTGTGGGTTATGGGTTCAGATAGTTTGGCAACAATTCATCATTGGTATCGGTGGCGTGATATCATATCTATGCTTCCTATTGCGATTATCGATCGTCCTTTTATGCATATGCCAGCACTTTCTTCTCCTATGGCGCACATTTACCGTTCTTTTCGTTTAGATGAGAGAAAAAGTATACAGTTACCTTTTATGAAACCACCAGCTTGGACTTATTTGCATGGGCCTCTCTCTTTTCAGTCTTCAACGAATCTGCGTTTAAAGGAGAATGATTTTTCTTGAACATTTTATAAGATTCTGCTTCTCTTTGTTAGAGAAGTTCCTCTTTTTTCTATATTCCAAATGATAAGAAAGGATATGAATCTGGAAAACATTTCACAAAAACACTCTTGCAGTATTGTACCTCCGGCAGAAAAAAATCTTTTCTATCAGTGATATTCTTAAAGTTATTCTCAAGAGTTTAGAGGGTACAAAAGATCATCTCCATTGATATTCAGAGTAAATCGTCGTTAGCTTATTGCACGGTGATAGCTTAAGCAAATTCACAGCGTTATGTCTCTTCTGTTGCTGACCATTTTATGCACTTGGAAAGACAGTGGGTACAGCCGAGCGAGTGTACAAGGGCTTGCTGGAGGAGAGTGGATATTATTGATACAGGCGGTATTATCGTTCATTGTTTTTATCCGGAAATTCGTCTCTGTTTACAATTTAGAAAAAATGTGGCTCGCTCCGGACTTAAACAATACAAAGTTGGTTTTCTTCAGAGATCATTGACATGCAAATTTCTATTTTTGCTGTTGATCGCCTGAAAAAGGAGGTGGAACACAAGTTGGTTCATCATTATTTGGACCGTTTTTCTAAGAGTTTTGAAGCTGTGGGTTTTTATTTTAGAAAAACTACGGGGGATATCAAAAAATTGTGCTCAGATGGCGTGTCAGTAAATAGAAGGAGAGGGGAGAGGATTTATTGAATTTTTATCTGAAAGGTGTCGATTAATCGTGTTGGATGCGCTGGGTAAGTCGATTTCATCATCTGCTTTTGCTGAAAAATTGGAGTTTTATCGTGATGAAGGTGTTCGTGATGTCATTATTGCTTTGGATGGGCCTGATACGCATAAGAACATATAAGAGATCGCGCTGATTGTCTTTTGGTTTTATGACATGGCCACACCAAATTGCGCGTATACTTCTTACAGAACAACTTTATAACTTTATTGTGCTGTAAAAATTGCGAGCAATCACCCTTACCATCGTTTTTAACATTTTTGTGCAATTTTTAGTACATATTTATATATTTATTAATATTGTTTTAGCTGACACCATTTAAAGCATCTCTAAATTTATACGATAAAGCTTAATGGTTAGGCAAATGAAGAAGATTCTTCATAGAAAGATGCAATGTTTATGTGAAGAATACGCGATATTTGTTGTGCTGTTCTTGAGTATGGGGTTTTGCTTGTCTGTATCGCATGCAGAAGATAAACTAAGGAGTACAGAAGCACATAAAGCGTTGGGAGAAATTCGCCAAAGTATTTCTATTTTGCGTGAGCGTGCTGTTTTTCTTGCTCGTGAAGTTGAGCGTTTAAAAAAAGATCAACACACTTTAAGCGCTGCACTCATAAAAGCTGCTAAAGAAGAACGTACGTTAGCAAATGATATTGCTGAAAGGGAAAAAAAGCTTGAAAAAATGATAGAGAAGCGGGCACAAGTTCATCAAAGTTTAAAAAGCCGTCGTGCTGAATTTGGCGAAGTTCTTGCTATTTTAGAACGGATGGGGTTGAACCCACCTCCTGCTCTTATGGTACGACCTGAAGATGTGTTAGCTTCTGTGCGTAGTTCTGTTTTATTAGGGGCTGTCATACCTCAAATGCAAGAGAAAACACGGACTTTAACAGAGAACCTCAAGGAATTGACCAATTTAAGCAATTCAATTACAAGGGAGTATAAGGCTTTAAAGACTAAAATGCAAAATCAAGCAGAGCAGCGAAAGCGTTTAGAGCTTTTATTAGATAAAAAAGCCAAACTACAAAAAAGATCGGAAGAAGAACTTACAGAGCAGCAACAAAAAAATATTGCTCTTGCTAAAAAAGCGCAGTCTTTGGAAGAATTGATTTTAGAACTTGATCGTCAGTCGAAGCTTAATGCTGATGAATCAATACAGGTACGAAAAAGTTTACAATTGTTAGAGCAGTACGATTTCGAAAGTCGAAAAGGTTCTTTACTTTTTCCTGTTTTAGGAAAAAAAATTCAACACATTAATAATAGTTCGCAGATTACGCGCTTTGGTGAAATGATTGAAACAGAATCAGAAGCTGTTATTATAGCACCTGCTGATGCTCTTGTTGCTTTTGCTGGACCCTTTCGTTCTTACGGACAGTTAATTATTCTGAATGTTGGAAATGGTTACCATATTGTTCTTATTGGGATGTCGAGAATCAACGTAACACAGGGGCAATTCGTTCTTTCAGGTGAGCCTCTGGGTATGATGGGAATGCAATTTATTGCAAACAGTGTTGCATTGGATATAGGCAAAACTGCTCCAATGCTTTACATTGAGTTTAGAAAGCAGGGAAAACCTGTGAATCCAACTCCTTGGTGGCAGAGTGAAAAAACGAAAAGGAACCAAAATGATTCGTAAAGTTATTCTTTTGGTCGCTGGGGTATTACTTGGCGCCAGTTCAATGATTATGGTGCAGTCTGTTGCTGCGAACAATGAAGGTGATACTTATCAACAGCTGTCCCTATTTGGCGATATCTTTGAACGAGTACGTATGCAATATGTGACGGTTCCAGATGATAAAAAGCTTATTGAAAATGCTATCAATGGCATGCTCACATCACTTGATCCCCATTCATCTTATATGAATGCTGAAGAAGCCAAGGATATGTGGGATTCTACGAAGGGAGAATTTGGGGGCCTTGGTATTGAGGTGACCATGGAAAAAAACTTAGTTAAAGTTGTTTCTCCAATGGATGATACACCGGCTTCAAAAGCAGGTATTTTGGCAGGGGATCTCATTTCAAAAATTGATGGTGTACAGACGAATGGTCAAACATTGAATGAAGCTGTCAAGAGGATGCGGGGTGCTCCTGGAACACCAATTACATTGACGATTATTCGTTCTGGTGTTGATAAGCCGCTTGAGATTAAGGTTGTTCGTGATATCATCAAGGTTAAGGCAGTGAAATACCGGGTTGAAGATGATATTGGCTATTTAAGACTCATCCGATTTTCTGAACAGACTTTTGGAGATCTTCAGACTGCAATTAAAGATATTCAGTCTAAAATTCCTCAAGATAAATTGAAAGGGTATGTTCTTGATTTGCGACTTAATCCTGGAGGGCTATTCAACCAGGCTGTAAATGTCTCCAGTGCTTTTCTCAATAAAGGCGAGATTGTATCAACCCGCGGGCGCAAAAAGAATGATGTGGTAAGATTTGATGCTAAGCCAGGGGATATCATCAATGGAAAGCCGCTTATTGTACTCATTAATGGTGGTTCAGCAAGCGCTTCTGAAATTGTCGCAGGTGCGCTACAAGATCATCGTCGTGCTACAATTTTAGGCACACAATCTTTTGGCAAGGGATCTGTTCAAACGGTTATCCCCTTAGGTGAAAATGGTG
This sequence comes from Bartonella quintana, assembly GCF_009936175.1. NCBI lineage: Bacteria > Pseudomonadati > Pseudomonadota > Alphaproteobacteria > Hyphomicrobiales > Bartonellaceae > Bartonella > Bartonella quintana. The sequence continues at coordinate 202,449 of NZ_AP019773.1, forward strand.
CTTTACGCTTAACAACAGCACTCTATTATACGCCGGCTGGAACTTCAATTCAAGGAACTGGGATCACACCTGATATTATTGTAGAGCAACCATTGCCTGAACAATATAAAGATTACGATGTAAAGCTTGGTGAATCTGAGTTAAAAGGGCATATCAAAGGAAAACAAGAGAGCAATAAAGGGTCTGGTTCAGCCGCTTTTGTTCCGAAAGATCCTAAGGATGATACTCAATTGAGTGAGGCTTATAAGCTTTTACGGGGTGAAATGGCACATGCAGCATTTCCACCAGATCCCAATAAGAATGTTTTAAAAAAGGATGTCTTAAAGTAAGAAAGGATGTGTAAAGTTTATTCTTTTGTACGGATAAGTAAATGGATACAGATATTAATTTGAAGAATCTTCCTTATCGAAGATGTGTTGGGGTTGTTGTATTTAATCATGAGGGTAAAGTGTGGGTTGGGCGCCGTTTAACGAAGTATGCTCATGCGGATATTGAAATGTCTCATCGTTGGCAGCTCCCTCAAGGGGGAATTGATGAGGGTGAAGAACCATTAGATGCAGCATGTCGTGAACTTTACGAAGAAACGGGCATCCGGTCTATAAAGTTGATTAAGGAAGCGCGAGATTGGTTCTATTATGATTTTCCACAAAAACTTGTTGGGTGCACATTAAAAAATAAATATCGTGGACAAATACAAAAATGGTTTGCTTTTCAGTTTACGGGAAAGCTTTCTGAAATTGCAACTAATCCGCCACCGGATGATAATAAGGCAGAATTCGACCAGTGGAAATGGGTTGATTTAGAAGCCCTTCCTTCAATCGTTATTTCTTTTAAAAAGCATGTTTATAGAAAAGTTGTTAGCGAATTTCGAGGTAGCTTTAGGTGTTTATAAAAGCTATATGATTACAAAGAGCTTTTTTATAGATGCCTTTTATATTATGTATAATTGTTAAAAAATAATAATAAGCGTATTTCTCTTTTATGTAAAGAACTGGAATATAAAATGAAAAATTTATTTAATTCACTTATAGTTTTTGCCTTTTTGAGTATTTCTTCTGTGGCATTTGCATCAGATTCAAAGCCAGCTGCAACCAAATCTGCAATAGCTACATTGCCAAATGGTGCTTCTTCTTTGACTGAAACCTACGGTTTGTGGAGTGTTAACTGCGGTATACAAGATGGGAAAAAAGTTTGTTTTATGCACCGTCAGGAGGTGAATGATCAGAATCGTGTAGTTGTAGCTATGAACGTTGGTCTCAATGCTGATGGTGTTGTATCTGGCAATTTAACAGTTCCTTTTGGCATTTTGGTTTCTAAGCCTGTTCGTTTACAAGTCGATGAGGGGAAAGCTGTTATCGAGACTGGTATTCGGACTTGTGTGCCAGCAGGTTGCGTTGTTCCAGTGGTTTTTGACAAAAATCATTTAGCGGCTTTACGTGCTGGAAAGCATTTGAAGTTAGCTATGACAATTGCTGCTTCAGGCGAACCTGCTTTAAATGATTTGTTTGTTCAGCTGAATGGTTTTAGCAATGCACTTAATCGTTTGATTGCTTTGCAAAAATAATCTTAAAAATAAAAAAGCGGCCTTTAAGGCCGTTTTTAATTTGAGCGTTTTTACAGCATACTTATAACTAAAATGGCAAGATTATTGCATAAGAGATGTTCAAAGTTTTTTGAGGTTTTCTTAAATTGTTCGCTATTGCTTTTGTTTTGACCAGCTATTTTTTTGTGAGGTTTCACCACCATAATAGAGAGATAAAAAGTTGAGATGTTTGGATTTTCTATTCATGGAAAAAGGAACATTGGAGTATAAAGAACCATTGTTATATAAAATGGGTTTGTTTTAATAATGCCCTATATATGGTTTTCTGTTTCTTTAATTGAAAGAGAGATGAAGAATGGTTTATGCCTTGTTTCGGGTGATTGATTTGATTTTCAATATTTATATTGATATTTTAATCGCAAATGTAATTTTTTCTTGGCTTTATGCATTCAACATTATAAATACACGCAATCGTTTTGTTTTTTTTGTAGGGCGTTTTTTGTACCGCGTTACAGAGCCAGTTTTAGGTCCTATCCGGCGGTTTTTACCAAATTTGGGAGCGATTGATATTTCACCTATTGTAGTGTTCCTGATTATTTATTTTATTCGTAATTTTATGTGGTACGCTTATGCGGGTATGTATTTCTAAAAATACTACATTAGGTGAACGAAAATGTTTCATCAAGTTGATACGAATGGCATAATTCTGTTTGTATACCTTATTCCCAAGGCTTCAGTTGACAAAATAATAGGAGTTGAATGCAGGGATGATGGAAAGCAGCGTTTGGTTATACGTCTTCGCACCCTTCCTGAAAATGGAAAAGCAAATAAAGCACTTATTAAATTTTTGGCAAAGCAATGGAAAATTCCATCTTCTTATATTTCTCTTAAAAGTGGTGAGACATCGCGCTACAAGCAGCTTTATTTTTCAGGATATTTACAAGAGGTAGGAGAGATATTACAATCCTTATATACCTCTACGCACAAAAATGAAAGCCTGCTCAAAAAACAGGCTTGATTTTTCTGAAAGAGTTATATTTCTTTATTGCGTTCAATAGCTTGCTTAATCAATTGATGTGCAAAACTTTTATCACGCCAACCTTCAATTTTTGCCCATTTTCCAGGCTCCAGATCTTTATAATGTTTGAAGAAATGCTCAATTTGTTTCAGTGTAATTTCAGGAAGATCTGTATAGTCATAAATGTTGATATATCTTTGCGTTAATTTGGGAGTAGGGATAGCAACAATTTTTTCATCTTTACCTCCATCATCTTCCATAATAAGGACCCCGATGGGGCAAACATTGATAACACAACCAGGAATCAGTGGACGGGTGTTACAGATCAGAACATCAATGGGATCACCATCATCTGAAAGAGTATGTGGGACAAAACCGTAATTTCCTGGATAAACCATCGATGTATGAAGAAAACGGTCAACAAATAATGCTCCCGATTTTTTGTCCATCTCGTATTTTATTGGTTGACCACCGAGAGAGACTTCTACAATAACATTGATATCTTCTGGTGGGTTTTTACCAACGGGTATTTCCTTAATATTCATGTAAATATCCTTTCAGAGGTATGATGAAACTCAATAACAATAAAATATTTGATCAAGGAAGTTATGAAATTAGTTTGAAATTGATGCGCGTGTTTTTTCAAAACGTTTGCGTTCATTTGGGTCAAGATAGAGTTTGCGGAGACGAATATTTTTAGGAGTTACTTCTACAAGTTCATCATCTTGTATCCACGATAGAGCGCGTTCTAACGTCATTTTAAGTGGAGGGGTTAGTTTTACGGCTTCATCTTTTCCAGAAGCACGCATATTGGTTAGCTTTTTTCCTTTTAAAACATTCACTTCTAAGTCGTTATCACGTGAGTGTATGCCAATAATCATACCCTGATAAACTTTAACGCCAGCATCGATCACTATAGGTCCACGATCTTCAAGATTAAAAAGAGCATAAGCGACAGATTCACCAGTATCATTTGAAATCATAACACCATTGACACGACCAGCAATGTCTCCTTTGTAAGGTTCATAGGTGCGGAAGAGGCGATTCATAATTGCTGTACCACGTGTATCAGTTAAAAGCTCGGATTGATAGCCGATAAGACCTCGAGTTGGTGCGTAAAAGACAAGGCGTACACGGTTGCCTCCAGAGGGACGTAATTCAATCATTTCGCCTTTACGTTCGGACATTTTTTGAACAACAGTTCCAGAATATTCCTCATCAACATCGATGACAACCTCTTCGATTGGTTCAAGAGTTATTCCGTTTTCATCTTTTTGCATAACGACACGAGGACGTGAAACACTAAACTCAAATCCTTCACGGCGCATATTTTCGATGAGGACTGCAAGTTGTAATTCTCCTCGTCCTGAAACATGGAAAGAATCTTTATCGGTTGCTTCTTCAATTTTAAGGGCTACATTACCTTCTGCTTCTTTTAACAAACGGTCACGTATAAGACGGCTTGTTACTTTATCACCTTCAGTTCCCGCAAAGGGGCTATCATTGACGAGAAAGCTCATAGTAACAGTAGGAGGATCAATTGGTTGAGCGATGAGAGGTTCATTGACCGCAGGATCACAGAAAGTATCAGCAACGGTACCTTTTTGGAGACCTGCAATTGCTACAATATCGCCGGCAATACTTTCTTCAATGGGTTGCCGTTCCAGCCCGCGAAATGCTAGAATTTTTGAAATGCGCCTAGTTTCTAAAAGTTTTCCATCTTGTCCAAGAACTTTGACACTTTGATTTGGTTTAATAGTGCCCGAATGAATGCGGCCTGTAATAATTCGTCCTAGAAAAGGATCTGCTTCAAGAATAGTTCCGATCATGCGAAATGGCCCTTCTGCTACAGTAGGAGAAGGGACATGGCGCGTTACAAGATCAAACAAAGGACTTAGTCCTTGATCTTTAGGTCCTTCTGGAGCTTCAGCCATCCATCCATCGCGTCCTGATCCATAGAGAATGGGAAAATCAAGCTGTTCATCGGTTGCATCAAGAGCCGCGAAAAGGTCAAAAACCTCATTGATGACTTCATCAGTGCGTGCATCAGCACGGTCAATTTTATTAATAGCAACAATAGGGTGCAATCCTATTTTCAATGCTTTGCCAACGACAAATTTTGTTTGTGGCATTGGACCTTCAGCGGCATCAACAAGTACAATTGCTCCGTCTACCATGTTTAAAATACGTTCAACTTCTCCACCAAAGTCGGCATGACCTGGTGTATCAACAATATTAATTCGGGTATCTTTCCAAACAACGGATGTCACTTTTGCTAGGATTGTAATTCCGCGTTCTTTTTCAATATCATTTGAATCCATCATACGCTCACTAGTACGCTGATTATCGCGGAAATTTCCTGATTGTTTAAGGAGTTCGTCTACGAGCGTTGTTTTCCCATGGTCAACGTGGGCAATAATGGCAATGTTACGCAATTGCATAAATTTTCTTCTTTTCGTTTCATGAAATTTCATTGAAGGCAAAGCTTTTGCGCCCTTTGCCTGCTATTACAAAACATTTTACATGTTTTTTTATAATTTTGAAAGAGGAGGAAATATTTTTATGGAAAAGTGTTTGCAAAGGTTTTTTTATGTTCTTTTGGCTTGGAGGAGTTTTTCCAAAAACTTTTTAATGTATGAATATTTCATATGGGATATATGCTCGAGAAAAAATAATATCATTTGCTCTTTATATAATAAAATGCGTATTTTAATTATTGTCTGTAAATCAATATCAAAGATAAAAACACATCTTTACCAGCAATGCATTGATTCATAATGAGGTAAGCATCATTCTCTTTGTTGAGTTAGAGTGTTAAATGCTAAGATTTAGTAGCATACAAAATATAAAACAAAGGCGATTTAATTATAAAAATTATTTGTTATGAAATTGCAAAACGCTAATTAATCTATGATGATGAAAAAACAGGGAAAAAATAACAGATTTTGCAAATTTCTTATACTTATACAAAGACAGTGGTGACGTATTGTTCATATATTCTAGTAACAGCTGTTAGAATGATTTTTGAAATATTCGGTATACCTTCTTAAAACAAAGGTTTTATAGTTACTTTCCGACTCAAAAGTGGAAAAAGAACATGATACCTCGTTGAATTAGTTAGTAGTGAGGAATCTGTAAACAATGCTTAATAGAAAGAAACAAGCCTGTCATTTAATCTCTTTATTCATAATCAGCAAAGTTATCAATTTATTAAGCGTCAAATAATTTTTCTAAATTTAAAACTTAATAACATCTTTGAGAAAAATAAATACCAAATTAAGAAATTTAATCAGACGTATAAATTATGCCAATAAACAGCTAGAAAGATTAGGTGTCGAAGAGACAAACCCATTTATACTATCTAAGCTAGTTACTAATAAAAATATTCGTGAAATGAGCCAAGAACTAAAAATAGCACGAGCAAGAAAAATTTTGCAACTTAGCGAAAACTTCCTTATTCAAGCTTAGAAATATTAATCAAAGATTATCACACTTACTATGAGCATTTAATGCACTCCCTAAAAAACCAAAACAAGAGAAGCATTTGAAATAACAATTTCAAGAGATTTTTTCTAAAAAATGTGTAAGGCTGTTTTATATTTAAAAAAAATCAATATGTTGCTAACAATTGCCAAACAGAAGAGATTTTAAATTGCATGAAATGCGTTTTTTCTTCTCCGTGTTAGAGGAGAGTTCCAGATAAAATGAAGGAGGCAACAGAAAAATAGATTACAATCCCCATGACATCAACTAAAGTTGCGACAAGGGGCGCTGAAGCACTTGCTGGATCAAATCCCAAACGTTTAAGAATAAAAGGAAGCATAGAGCCGGATAATGAACCGAATGTAACGATCCCGACCAAAGCAGTACCTACCGTTGTGGAAACAGCAATCCAATGTTTTCCATAATCATAGATACCCAGTTGTTGCCAGAAAACAATGCGCATAATTCCAATGATTCCGAGTAAGAAACCAAGAGACAGCCCTGTTGGAATTTCACGGATGATAACTTTCCACCAGTCTTTAAGCGTGAGTTCACGTAAAGCTAATGCACGAATAATAAGAGATGTAGCCTGTGAGCCAGAATTTCCTCCTGAACTCATAATGAGAGGAATGAAAAGTGTAAGGATAATAGCTTTCTCAAGTTCTGCTTCGAAATATTGCATAGCGCTGGCTGTCAACATTTCCCCGACAAAGAGTAAGGCAAGCCAGCCTCCACGTTTTTTCATCATCCCAAGAAAATTGATCTGCATATAGGGTTTATTGAGTGCTTCCATCCCTCCGAATTTATAGGCATCTTCACTCATTTCATCAACCATTGTATCAAGTACATCGTCGACTGTCACAATACCAATGACATGATTTCTGTCGTCAATAACCGGTACAGAGAGAAGATCATGGCGCTGAAAAAGGCGAGCGATGTCTTCATGATGTGTGAAGGGGGATATTGTAATGGGTGTGTCATGTGTAGAGACGTTTAGAATTTGATCATCAGGTGAAGCAAGGATGAGATTACGCAGTGAGACAGCTTTGAGAAGAGTGCCCGTTTTGGGGTCGATAACATAGCTTGTATAAACTGTTTCACGCGTTTGTTCGACATCACGGATGTGATTCAAAGTTTTTTTTACAGTCCAGTTTGCGGGAACAGCTATGAACTCTGTTGTCATCAGTGCACCCGCTGTATGATCAGGGTAACTGGTAAGTTTTTTTAGTTCAGCGCGTGTTAAGGGTTTGAGCAATGCATAAAGCCGCGTGCGGGTTTCTGTATCCATTTCTTGAAAGACATCTGCAGCAGCATCTGCAGACATACCGTCAAGAATTTCAACAGAGCGGTTTATAGGGAGAAGTTCAAGAATAGCTGCTGGTTGTTCAAGTTCTGGTTTGTCAAAAAGTTCAATGACATAATCAAGAGGTAAAAGACTAAGAATAGCTACACGTTCCATGATATCGAGATCATTGATGATATCAATCGAGTCAGCAAAGTGATGGGTTTTTAATTCTTCGGCGAGAACTTCAGGGGAAGAATTTTTGAAGTCGAAGGTCGTTCTGATTTCAGTCATGATAAAGTACCTTCCGAAGGATTGGAGAATTATTAATCCAGATATATAGTAGTAGTAGGGTAAAACAAAAGTTATGGAAGATTTAAGAAGAAAGACCTTTCAATTATATCTCCAATTGTTAATATTTGAAATAAAATCAAGAGTAGATTACAGGTTATAAACAATTTCATGAATTCAGGTATCAAGGATTTTTCATTTTTGTTTCTCTCTTCCTGATACAAAAACATTCTTTATTTTTTTCCTAAAATATAGATTTGAAAGGCATTTTTTAAGAACACGAGATAATTTTAGTGTATTATCAATGTATATCATAAAGATAATTATTATACCTTAAATTTATAATGAAGATAGAAAGTATCGTGACAAAAGCAGCAGTGCTGGAGGACTAGAAGGGATTTTCGGGGCTTCCTGATTTTTCTTTAATAAGGGATGAAGATTTTAAATCCGCTTTTGAATAAGCTTTTCAAGAAGCAGAAGAAGAATTAGAGACGATTGCAACGGTGCAAGAAGCACCAATGCTTGAGAATTTTTTGCAACCTTTTGAGCTTTCGGGCAAAGCACTTAATTGTGTATGTTCAATATTTTTCTTGTGTACAGGTGCTCATAGTAATGCCTTGATCCAGCAGTTAAAACAGGAATTTATTGTGAAACTTTCTCGTTATTCTTCGAAAATTATGATGGATGCGAGGATATTTGTGAAAAATAGATAATATGTTTTAAACAGTCGCAACAGGGCATGTATGACAGTGAAACAACACGTGTACTTGAATTATGGTGGAAAAAGTTTGTTTGTAGTGATGCAAAACTTGATGAAAAAGGTAAAAAACGATTTGTTGAAATTAACGAAAAACTTGCTTTTTTAGGGGATATTTTTGGTCAGCATGTCTTAAAAGATGAAGTTGAGTGGATTTTATTTTTAAAACAAACAGATTTATTGGGTTTGTTGGTAATCTCATTGTTTCAATGAAGAAAATTGCACACGAAAGAGGTAATGCGGGGGCTTATGTATTGTATTAGTGCACTCAGTTTTTGAACCCTTTTTGAAATTTTCTCGTCGTTGCGATTTGTGTGAGAGAGCGTTTCAAGTTTGGTCTAAACGTGGTGAAAATAATAACGAGAATGATAATCGAGGAATTATTTTAGAGATTGTTGGCTTCGAGATGAGCAGGCTAAATTACTAGGGTATAAATTCTTTGCAGATTTGAAACTTGATAATGCCATGATGAAGAGTATTGATGCAGTTATGGATTTGCTTACACCTCTACGGGAACGGGCACGAGCGAAGGCTGCTAGTGAACAGGTCGAATTGCAAAATTTTGCAAAAAGTCAGGGAAGCAATGAATCTTTAAAAGCTTGGGATTGGCGTTATTATGCTGAAAAACTTCGCGCTGAAAATTTTTTTCGACGAAGCCGTTAAATATTATTTTCAGCTTGATCATATGATTGAGAAGCAGCCTTTACAGTGGCAGAAAAACTCTTTAGGATTTCATTTGAAGAAAAAAACGCTGTTGTATTTTTGCATCCTGATGCACGTTTGTGGGAAATAAAGAAATCTGATGGAAGTCTGCTTGGGCATTTTATTGGCGATTATTTTACGCGCTCTTCAAAGCAATCTGGTGCATGGATGAGTAGACTACAATCGCAGCATAAATTGGATGGCGGGCAAAAACCTGTTCTATAATATTTGTAATTTTGCTAAACTACCCAAAGGGGAAAATTGCTCTTTTATCTTGAGGATGCGCGTACGCTTTTCCACGAATTTGGTCGTGCCATTGCACAGTTTGCTTTCTGATGTAACGTGGCTATCTGTAGTTGGAACGTCGGTTTCGCGTGATTTTGTTGAGCTTCCTTCTCAATTTTATGAACATTGGTAATCGTACCAGAGATATTACAATCTTATGCTGCGCATGCAAAAACAGGGCTTCCAATGCCGGCAAATATTGATGGATAAATTTTATCAGCACAGACATTTAATGCTGGTTTGTTTGCAGTTGAATTTATCTCATCGGCTCTAGTAGATATAGCTTTTTATCAAGGAGAAACGGTAACTGAGCCAACAATGTTTGAGCATCAGGAATTAGAAAAGTTGCAAATGCCTGATACAATTATCATGCGTCATCGTCCTCCACATTTTACGCATATATTTTCAGGTGATGGTTATGCTGCTGGTTATTATTCTTAGATGTGGTCAGAGGTGTTGGATACCGATACGTTTCAGGTTTTTGAAGAAACAGGTGATGTTTTTAATTCACAGCTCGCTGATCGATTAAAGTGTTTTATCTATTCTGCTAGAGGAAACCGGAATCCAGAGGAGTTATATAAAGCTTTTCGGGGATAGCTGCCTTCACCAGAAGCGATGATTAAAAACGTGGGCTGTAAAGTATAACGACGGTATAGTACGTGCTATACCGTTTATCGTTTATATTCATTTTTACGGCTGAGATTTGCGCGGGTTCTGGATTCGTTAATGACCATGTAAAATAGACTTTTTATTTTGCTCTTGGTTTATTAAGAAAATAAGACTCTATCTTTTTAAGACATCATGGGAAAGAAAAATTATCAGCTCGATCTCTTTGATATCCATTTGGAGGGCACCACGATTTTTTTATGAGACTTGGCTCTATTTTATTTAGTAAGCGGGTATTTTGTTGTGCTATGTCATTGAGGCTCATTGGAGGTTGTCGCACAATATTATCTGGTTCTTGTGCCATAATTTGTGAAGTATTCGTATGAGTGAGATGTATATTTTTATGGGGTGATGGATAAAAATTTAAAATATTTTTCAATGGTTTTTCTAAATAAAAAGCAAGTTTTTGTTTGCCTTTAAAGGTGAAGTTAATGCCGTTATTGGTGCGTAATTTGGTTGTTTTTCCATTAACGTCATAGCCTGATAAAGAAAATTGACCTTGTTCATCAATAAATCCGTTCCAGATATCCAGGAAATATCCTCCTGCTACTTCTGTTTCTTGCTTGTAGAGTTCATTAAAAATTTTCATTTTTTGTGTCAAATTATCATTTCTAAAAGCAGGTTGCCCCACCCATATCCATGGTTTTCCTGAATTGCGAAGGCTTTTAGCAATTTCGATAATTCTTTGTTTGTAGATGTTTAGCCATGCTGGATGAATCGTACTGACTATGCCGTGCGGTGTTATGATTGGTTCATTATCATTTGCACCTATCACTATGACAATAGCATCAGGTTTGTTTTTATCAATGAGTTCAGTAATATTGCTTTCCCAAGAAGTGTGATCAGTTCGGATTAAGCCCGAATCCGGCATTGTATTATTTATGATGATGATATCGGTATTATCAGTAAAAAGATTCTTGAGTGCATCAGCAACAGCAGAAGCTACAAAGTCTCCTATAACAAGAATGCGCTTTGCGTTCTCTTTTTTTGGCTTTTGTGTGGTTTTTTGTAATACAATCCTTTTGGGTTGTTTGTGTATTTTTTGTTCGATAATTTGTGGTGGTTGTTGCTCTTGTTTGTTATGCTGGAGCAACCATTTAAAGAAGTTCGTCGCTTTACTTGGGGATGGTTGTATGACACTCATGGCGAATAGAGAGAAAACCAGGAAAATCAAATATATAAGGCGGAAATGAGACAACATCTTAACTCCCGATTATTGTTTTCGGAGAAGAGAAAGCACTTGAAGAGAGGGATTTCCATTGACCTCTAAGCTATGGTGCAGCTGAAAAGCTTTAATTGCTTTTCTAGAACCAGTACCGATTTTGCCATCAACTTCTCCTTTATAATAACCAAGTGCAGCTAAGCGAGATTGCAGTTCTTTACGTTCTTGGAAGGTAAGAGGTTGAAATGGTCTTTTCCAATCTTGAACCAACTTAGGGTGTCCAGCAATGCGATTAGCGAGAAGGGCAACGGCGAAAGCATAACGATCTGCATTGTTGTAGCGTTTAATAACAAAGAAGTTTTTTGTTACTAAGAATATAGGTCCTTCTAGTCCATCTGGATATTTCAACATTGCTTGCTCAAACGGTGAAGGAAAAGGATGACCGTTTGCATGTTTTACCCCTAGTTTTGTCCATTGTTCAAAGGAATGCCAGTCTTTAGGAAGATTTTTTCCCTGAGGTAATTTCACTTCTACTCCCCAAGGCAGGTTAGGTTGCCAACCATTCATATGAAGAAGATTAGCAGCAGTTGCAAGGGCGTCTGGAACAGATAACCAGATATCGCGTCGTCCATCCTCATCCATGTCAATAGCATAAGCGAGATAACTGCTTGGAATAAATTGCGTCTGTCCCATTGCACCGGCCCAAGATCCAATAAGTTGTGCGCGTGTAATTTCACCACTTTGGAGAATTTTCATAGCGGCAATCAGTTGCGCACGCGCGTATTTTGCACGTTTTTTATCAGCATAGGCTAAGGTTGCGAGAGAGCGAATGGTATCACGTATTACACTTTTATTTGTTAAAACTTTTCCATAATTGCTTTCTATTGACCAAATAGCGAGAAGAATATTGTGGTCAACGCCAAAACGTTTCTCAATTTGATGAAGCCATTTTTTCCATTTTTGCGCTTGACGCCGTCCCTCTACAATTGCAACATCATGAACACGATTGTCGAAATAGTTCCATGAAGGATCGACAAATTCTGGCTGATGTGCAGCTCTTTCTAAAACTTCTGGATCAATTGTGTTGACGGTTCTAAAAGTCATATCAAACGTAGCTAATGAAATATTGTTGGCGAGGGCTGTTTGTTTAAATTCTTTAATCCAGCGTTTAAAGTTGCTATCAGCGTGTGAAAATGATGTAAAAAACATCAAAAAAGCAGAAAGAAGAGCAACTGAACAAATGATAAAAGTTCTCACGTTTATTGATTCCGCTGAAGAAAAAAAGGCCTTAAATTCTGTTTTTTGCATTTTTAAATTCCCATTAATGTTCAAGTATTTTTATTGGGATAACTTCATTTTGTCCTTGGTTTAATTAATAATGTTATCAAGCGAATGAGAAAGGCTGAAACAGATGATTTGTTTTGAGGAGATGCTCTCAATAAACTATCATACTCTTGCATCTTTTTCCTGTCCATTGTATTGGCAATGAAAACAATAAGATATCTTTTTTACCATTTAGTAAAAACAGATGCTAAATAAAGTCAGGATGCTATACGGTAAATCAGGAGGGGTAAAAGTGCGTAAAATTCGGAAAGCAGTATTTCCTGTAGCTGGTCTTGGTACACGTTTTCTTCCTGCAACAAAAACAATTCCTAAAGAAATGCTAACTGTTGTTGATAAGCCCGTTATTCAATATGTTGTAGATGAAGCACGTGAAGCTGGTATTGAACATTTTATTTTTGTTACTGGGCGTAATAAAGTAGTCCTTGAGGATTATTTTGATGTGCAAGTTGAGTTATATACAATCCTTGCCGAACGTGGCAAAAGAGAAGAACTTGAGCATTTACACGGTTTACAACCTCCACCAGGAACGACTTCTTTTACGCGGCAACAGCAACCTTTGGGGCTAGGACATGCTCTTTGGTGCGCACGTGAATTAGTTGAGGGGGAACCTTTTGCTTTGTTGTTACCCGATATGCTGATGCAAGCTAAAAAGGGGTGCCTTTCTGAGATGATTAATCTTTATGAGAAAACCGGTGGTGGCAATATTATCGCCGTTCAGGAGTGCGATCCTGCACAAGCGCATAAATATGGTATTGTTGGAAAAGGCAAACAGATTGCAAATGGTTTTGAAATCACAAAAATGGTAGAAAAACCAACAAAAGGAACAGCTCCATCGAATTTGTACATCAATGGACGTTACATCTTGCAACCAGAAATTTTTAATATTCTCTCCAATCAAGAACGAGGAGCAGAAAACGAAATTCAGTTAACAGATGCAATGATGCGGCTTTCAAATGAGCAAGATTTCTTTGGCTTCCAGTTAGAGGGGCGCACTTTTGATTGTGGTTCAAAAGCCGGTTTTATTGAAGCCAATGTTGCATTTTCTTTAGCACGCGCTGATATGCATAGCCAAATTTCTGCTTCATTGAAAAATTTACTAGAAACCATTAAAGTGGGAAAATGATATAGATCTCTCATTCAATTTCATTTATCAAATTTGATCATGACAATACAGTCTTCTAGTATGTTAGGTTTTCAAAGCGCTGTTACATCGGCGCTTAAAACACTTGCGAGTGAAAAACAGGGGCTTGAAGCTCTTGAAGCAGCTCTTCTTGGAAACCTTTCTTCCTCTTTTGAAGTTGCTGTTCAAACCATCAAAAATGCCAATGGTCATGTGGTGATTACTGGTCTTGGGAAGAGTGGTCATATAGGTACAAAAATTGCTGCAACCTTAGCTTCAACAGGGACACCTGCTTTTTTTGTACACGCTGCAGAAGCTAATCATGGTGATCTTGGTATGATAGGATCTGACAATGTCATTCTTGCCTTATCATGGTCAGGCGAAACCTTGGAATTAAATGGCATTATAAACCATGCTGCACGTTTTCGCACACCACTTATCGCAATGACATCGGGTGAGCACTCTGTATTAGCACGACAAGCTGATGTTGTACTCTTATTGCCAAAGATAGAAGAGGCTTGTCCCCACGGGCTTGCTCCTACAACTTCAACAGTTGTGCAATTGGCGATGGGAGATGCATTAGCTGTTGCTCTTTTAGAAATGCGTGGCTTTACTGCAACGGATTTCAAAATTTACCATCCTGGTGGTTCTCTTGGTGCACACCTTAAATACGTGCGTGATATTATGCACGTGGGTGATAGTATTCCTTTGGTGGTGCAAGGTACAACCATGACTGAAGCTATGAATGTTTTGGTTGCGAAACATTTTGGTTGTGTTGGTGTTGTGAATCAAAGAGGTGAATTAATTGGGATTGTGACCGATGGTGATCTTGCACGCAATATTCACTTTAACTTATCAAAATTTAATGTTGATGAGGTGATGACAAAAGATCCAAAAATTGTCGAGCCGAATACACTGGTTGGTGCTGCGACAGCTTTTATTAATGATCACCATATTGGTGCCTTTTTCGTGGTTGAGGATAAGAAACCATTAGGAATTGTTCATTTTCACGATCTTTTGCGTATTGGTGTTGCTTAGGTTAAAAAATATCTATTTCAGATAAAAGTTTGTTTTGGGTAAGAAGTTCAGCATAAAAAGACGAAATTCTTTCTGGGAGTCTGGGAGGCAGCTTTATTGAGGTACCTTTTGAAGAAGATAAATATTTTACGGATTCCCATAGTGTAATGCAAATTACGTTGACAGATGAGCTTATCACGGTGTCTGTGTATCTTAGAAGAGACTCCCATCAGAAGGAGAGATTTTTTCTCTTCTTGTTATGCTATGCTCTCTGTGTTTTTAAGAAAAGCCTTGGCTTTTATTCTATTTAAAATTTTCGCTTAAGAAAAAATTGTGATCCTGTCTGTGATGTGCAGAGAAGTTGTGTTGCGTCATGCGATATCGTACAACTGACGTTAGATATTGTTCCACGGAGAATGGAGCGTATTTCAATTTCTATGTGTTGAGCACTGATATAATTATATGTGCCTTCTGATAGTTTTTCTTCGGTATCTGCTGCTCGCGTTTCAAAAACACCATCGTGGAAAGAAGAAATAATACCGTTTTCATCAATCCATTTACCGTCAATTCCAGCCGGCATATTTGGGCCATAATATTGTGAGAAGCCACAGGCACCTAATGCCAAAGCGGTGATTGTAAGACATAAAATACGGCAGGTGTGTTTCATTTTTTTCATCTATTTATGTTCTCTGCTCTTTTAGATTCTATAACATTGTTAAATTACTTCATGAGTCAATATAAAAAATTTGATGAAAATCAATGAAAAAGCAAAAAAATGGAAAAAAATGCCTTAATGTTGTATTTAATTAGCAGCTTGATACAATTCATATGTGAAACACAAGAGGTGAAATATTTCTTATGGTTTACAACAATTCTTATATTAAGCTGGTTAGTAATCTCAGAGGAGATTATTAAATTATGGTTGGGCCGATTCTTGTTGCGAGTGAAGATTATGGGAAGCGTATAGAGCTTTCTGCTATGCTCCGAGGTTTTGGTTACCGTGTCATTGAAGCAGAAAATAGCCTCCGTACGATTGATCTTTTACACAGACGTAAAAATATTGTGCTTGCACTCCTTGATATTGTCATGAGTGATTTGAGTGTGGGTGATTTGATTAAAATGATTAGAGTTGCTGGTGTTGCTGTGCCTATTGTTGTGATAGCACAACAAGAAAATCAAGAGTTACTCCAGAAAGCTTTAACAGCGGGAGCTGTTGATTATTGGATTCATCCAGTTACATTACTGCGGTTGAGGATCACTTTGGATACTCTTGCTCTCATCTCTGCATTGGAGCGTGAGGTCCGTTATATTCGGCGAAAAGATGAGAATCATTTGCGATTTTCTGATCTCTACATAAAAAGTAGATCGATGCAGATAGTTTTAGAGCAATCGAAAAGAGCAGCGGCTTCTTTACAGAATCTTTTGATAGAAGGTGAAGTAGGAACTGGTCGTGAAACATTAGCCCGTATTATTCATCATGAGGGTTTGTTATCTGAGGGAGCTTTTATTCGCTTTCAATGTTCAGCTATCGTTGATCCAGAAGAAGAAAATCGCCAGTGGTTTAAAGAATTTTTACCACTGGTTTCTTCCCTTGAAAAAGGGACACTTTGCCTTTGTGATGTTGATCGACTTGAGCCCATACAGCAAAAGCGTTTTGCCCATTACCTTAAAGAAAGAGAAAAGGTTACAAAGAACAAAGTTTTTCCTTTTCGGATTATTGCTATTTCAACGTCTCGGTTGATGGATCTCGTTAAAGAAGACTTTTTTTTGCGTAGTTTGTTTGAACAGTTTTCTCAATTATCTATAAGCGTTCCGGCTTTACGAGAATTGAGGGATGATTTTCCAGATCTTACGCAACGTTTGATTGATCGCATTATTACGGAAACAGGGCGATCGCATGTACATGGTTTAGCAGGATCAGCTCTTTCATTGCTTATGCAGTATGATTGGCCTGGTAATCGGGGTGAACTTGAGAATTTTTTATTTCGTGCGATTTTGCTCAGCGAAGGACCATTGTTAACTGTTCGAGACTTCCCACAATTAATGGGAAATTCATTAATGAGTGTTCCAAATATCATCGAGAGTAATATACAAGAGGATCATGAACAAGAATCGGTAAAATTTTTGGATGCTGCTGGGCATGTTCGTACTTTTGCTGAGATGGAACGTGATATTATTGAAAAAGCGGTTAAGCATTATAAGGGACATATGAGTGAGATTGCTCGCCGTCTTCGTATAGGGCGCTCTACACTTTATCGCAAAATAGAGGGATTGAAAGCGATAAACAGTCAAGAACGGAAGTAAAATTCATGACAAATTTCCATTCATAAAAAGTATGGTTTTCAGAAAAACTGTAGGAGCTTTTGGTGAAAGCAGTGGGGGATTTGAGGTTTTAAAAGGAATAGCGTTTATTGCAGAGTTTAGATATTAAGAATAATTTTATAAAATCAAGTAAGTATGGATTTTGTTTGCTAAAATCATTTTCAGCTTTCTCTTCTTGTTTCAATTTTCATGACTTTAGTTAGGTCCGCACTTAAAAGGATCACTTTCAGGCTTTTTAGCATTGAAGCTAAAAGTCTAGAGTCGTTTATGTTGGGTTTATATTCTTTTAAGCAAAAGGTGGCATTCTATTTATTACACCATTAGGTTAGAATCATTGATTTTATTGGTTTTAGTTATTGTGGTTCCTATCTAGGGTGGTGCAATGGCTTAAAAATGGAAAGTTGATTCTCTTTGACTCTGCTACAGATTGTTATCAGTTTTATCATATTTTTTTTTATTGCGTCTATGTTAGCGATCTATACATATGGACGTTTTGTTAAAAATGCTCGGGGGGAGTGTTCTTATGCATTGACTGTTAAGAAAGATGAAACCAAGCTTGACCGTATAATAAGTCAATTGGCGGAGGAAACGGATGGATTGGGGGTTGATAAAGATGCTCTTTCACTCATCATTAGCAATTTGGATGCATTTTGTGTTCGTGCGATAGGAGCAGCACAGGCTGGGCGTAGTCTTGATCTAATGTATTATATTTGGAATGATGATTTAACAGGGCGCTTATTATTAAGTGAAATAGTGGAGGCAGCTGATCGTGGTGTTCGGGTGCGCCTTCTTTTAGATGATATTAATGCTCAGGCACGTGATCCAGCTTATATTGCGCTGGATAAACATCCTCGTATTGAGGTGAGAATGTTTAATCCAGGGCGATCACGTAAGGGTGGTTTACGCCGTGGTTTAGAGATTATATTACGGGCAATTACTGTAACACGCAGAATGCATAATAAAGCTTTTATTGTGGATGGCCGAGTGGCTTTTGTAGGAGGACGCAATCTTGCAGATTCTTATTTTGACGCTGGTGAAGAATCACATTTTCGAGATTTAGATTTGATGTTAATTGGTCCATCGGTTAAAAAGGTGGAAACCATCTTTGATGACTTTTGGAATAGCGCTGTAGTTTTACCAATTCATACTTTGGTTGTTCCTAAAAGTACAAGCGACCTTGGTTATTGGAAGGAGAAATTACGAAAATTTCGTGATTCCAAGGTTGCAAAGGTTTATCTGGATTATGTTAAGGAGCATATTAATTTTGACTGTTTTATTCAAACAGGAAAGCGATTATTTTTAGCAGATAAAGTTGTTGTTCTTTCTGATCCTCCGGAGAAAGCATTGCGCAAAAAAGCTGGAAATTGGCTTATGAAAGCACTTTCACAGGTTATTGGAGATGCCCAAAAAACTGTTCAAATTACATCACCTTATTTTGTTCCTGGTAAGGTCGGTACGCAGAGTTTTAGAAATTTAGTTTCAAAAGGTGTTGATGTTAAAATTCTTACAAATTCCTTAGCAGCTACCGATGTGGCACTCGTGCATGGTGGTTATGTACCATATCGTAAAGCGCTTTTGAAAAGTGGTGTTAAGCTCTATGAGTTAAAGCCGGATGGAAACATGCATGGGTTGCGATTGTTTCGATCAAGTAAGGCCAGTTTACATACTAAAGCTTTTTTGGTTGATCGTAAAACTGCTTTTATTGGATCTTTAAATTTTGATCCTCGGTCAGCTGCGTTGAATACGGAAATGGGCATTCTTTTTGAATGTGCACCGATTACAGCGAGGTTAGATTTGCTTTTTTCTGAAGAAACGACCGGTGAAATGAGTTATAATCTCCGTCTTGATAATAACAACCGCATTTATTGGGATTTTATTGAAAACGAAAAGCAATACAGCATTGATTATGAGCCAGAAAGCAACTTTTGGCGTCGTGCCTTTACAAGAATAATAAGTTGGTTGCCCATTGAATCACAATTGTAGATTTTATAAACCATAATTAAAAAATTATTTTTATTTTTCTTTTCATTTTTTTTATAGCATGGCATAACTCGCTGCCAATTCAGAATTTATTAGAACTGCGGTTGTAATCCTAGACTACGTGCGATGGTTTGTTATTGAAGGAATTTGGCTATGGCAAAGATTGTTGAAACGGGGACAGGGGCGTTAGCATTAACTTTTGATGATGTACTTTTACAGCCTGGTCATTCGGTTGTCATGCCTAACCAAGTAGATCTTAAAACACGTATCGCAGCTGATATTGAGCTGAATTTGCCGTTGCTTTCTGCTGCAATGGATACCGTCACAGAATCACGTTTGGCAATTGCTATAGCTCAAGCTGGTGGTCTTGGTGTTATCCATCGTAATATGTCTCCTGCAGAGCAGGCTGAAGAAGTACGTCAGGTAAAAAAATTTGAATCTGGGATGGTTGTTAATCCAGTCACGATTGGTCCAGATGCAACACTTGAAGAGGCAAAAGCTTTGATGCACTCTTATGGTATTTCAGGTATTCCGGTTGTTGAAAATGCTGCTAAAAGTGAAAGTATTGGGCGACTTGTTGGCATTTTGACGAATAGAGATGTGCGTTTTGCATCAGATCCAAAACAGAAAATTTATGAATTAATGACGCATGAAAATTTGATTACAGTGCGTGAAAATGTCCAACTCGATGAAGCGAAGTATCTTTTACATCATCATCGTATTGAAAAATTATTGGTTGTAGATAAACAAAATCGCTGTGTTGGCTTGGTAACAGTCAAAGATATTGAGAAAGCACAATTAAATCCAAATGCTACCAAAGATTCGCAAGGCCGTTTGCGTGTTGCGGCTGCAAGTAGTGTAGGCAATGATGGTATTGAGCGGGCTGAACGATTAATTGATGCAGGTGTTGATGTGCTGGTAATTGATACGGCTCATGGACATTCTCAGCGTGTGCTAGACGCAGTTGAACGTATTAAAAAAATGGCATCCTCTCAGGTTATTATTGCTGGTAATGTAGCGACTCCGCAAGCAACACAAGCTTTGATTGATAGTGGTGCAGATGCTGTGAAAGTTGGTATTGGTCCTGGTTCTATTTGTACAACACGAATTGTTGCAGGTGTTGGTGTACCGCAGCTTGCGGCCATTATGAGTGCTGCAGAAATTGCTGACAAAGCAGATATTCCTGTGATTGCTGATGGTGGGATCAAAGCTTCTGGTGATTTTGCTAAAGCCTTGGCAGGTGGAGCTTGTGCTGCTATGATTGGTTCCCTTTTAGCGGGTACAGAAGAAAGTCCTGGTGAAGTTTATCTTTATAAAGGACGGTCTTTTAAAGCATATCGTGGCATGGGATCTGTTGGCGCTATGGCAAGAGGATCGGCAGATCGTTATTTTCAGGATGAAGTTCGTGATGAGCTTAAATTAGTTCCTGAAGGTGTTGAGGGTCAAGTTGCTTATAAAGGACCGATAGCGCCGGTTCTGCACCAGCTGGCTGGTGGATTGCGTGCTTCGATGGGTTATGTTGGGGCGAAAAATCTAGCGGAGTTTCGTGAAAAAGCGACATTTGTTCGTATTACCAATGCTGGACTCCACGAAAGTCATACACATGATGTTGCTATCACACGGGAAAGTCCAAATTATCGAAAACCTCTTTGAAATGTAAAGACCTTAGAGTCATTTCAGAGCATAAAAGACTGTTTAGAAAAATGTACAAGAACTGCTGTTTGTGGTTTGGTACAATAATCTCAAGCGTAAAGGGAAAGAATTGGAAGCTAACGATCCAATTCTTTCCTTAGGTTATATAAAATTGAGAAGATTAACTTTTTGTTTTCCGCTCCGTCTTTGATGCGCGTTGACGAGTGTTAGCCTGATCACTTTGGACGGATTTCTTTCCATTGTTTGAGGGTGTTGTATCGTAGCGGCTTTTAGATGAAGTTGTTTTGCCATTATTATAAGTGTTCATTATTTTCTCCTTTTAAACTATCTGGCATAGAGCCAGTATAGTAAAAACGGTCATGTCAAACAGTGGTTCCAAGTGTTTTCGAAAAAGTTAACTTATGTTTTGTTTAGAATAAGATGAATTTGCATGGTTTTTTTAGCAGAAGTATTTTTCTCACTTTTTAAGAGGATAGCATTTTAAAGATATGGGATATTTGATATTAAGTGCTGTTTATATAAGGTTGCTAAACACTTAATTTTACACAATAATGAGGGTTTTACGATTTTTGTGTAGTTCATAACGACAAGCAGTATTTTATGAATACCTGCCTATTTTGCAGCATTAAAAAGATATCACATAGTTTAGAAGAACAGAAAATGCAAATGTACAGCATAGCGATGAAGAATCTGAATAGTAAAAATCATTAGGCTTTTAGTGCAAATTTTGTATGGATTTGAAAAGGTTACGTTGGCAGCAAGAAAGATAATTGTGTTCTTGCTTAAGTTGTTGAGAATTTTGTAGGAATTCAAGAGGAGAGGTGAATGCGCTTAGGTGGGCGTTTGCAGGCGGCAATAGATATTCTAAAAGAGATAGAAACCCGGCATTGCCCTGCAGGTCAAGCTATAAGAGCTTGGGGGCTTTCTCATCGCTTTGCTGGAGCAAGCGACCGCGCAGCAATTAGTACAATCGTTTATGATGTCTTAAGACGGCGTTATTCTTTACAATGGCGTATGGAGAGCGATGATATGAGGGATGTCGTTTTCGGCACCTTATTAGATACTGGAAAAATGACGATTGAACAAATTGATGGTGAATTAGAAGGAGATCGATTTGCGCCCCAGTTATTAGGGTCTAAGCAGCGTCAATCATGGCAAAGGCGGCAATTAGTTGATGCACCAGACTATATTCGGGGTGATATTCCCCAATGGTGTCAAGCGCATTTGCATCCTTTATTTGCTGATAATTGGGAAATTGAAGCTGCTGCATTAGCAACCCGCCCTTCTTTAGATTTACGCGTGAATAGCTTGAAGGCAACGCCAGAAAAGGTACTTAAGGAATTAGCAAAAACCAAAATTCAGTCTTTGTCATGGTTTCCGCAAGCCTTAAGGATTGCACCGATTGAAAAATTTGGCCGTCATCCTAATATTCAGATGGAACTTGCTTTTCAAAAGGGGCACTTTGAAATACAGGACTTGGGGTCTCAGATTGTTGCTCACCTTGTAGAAGCAAAAGAAAGTATGCAGGTATTGGATTACTGTGCTGGTGCTGGTGGAAAAACGTTAGCCTTAGCTGCCAGTATGAAGAATCAAGGGCAAATTTATGCCTATGATTCAAATAAAGTTCGCTTGGCTTCTATTTTTGATCGTCTTCAACGCGCTAGTGTTCGTAACGTACAGGTGCGGGCGCACAGAGAAGAATTGAAGTCCTTAGTCAGTCAGATGGATAGAGTTTT
This sequence comes from Bartonella quintana, assembly GCF_009936175.1. NCBI lineage: Bacteria > Pseudomonadati > Pseudomonadota > Alphaproteobacteria > Hyphomicrobiales > Bartonellaceae > Bartonella > Bartonella quintana. The sequence goes on from NZ_AP019773.1 coordinate 224,810, forward strand.
GCTAGATGCACCATGTAGTGGTACAGGCACATGGCGGCGGCGTCCAGATACGAAATGGCGTTTAACGTTAGAACAGGTAAGACAGCGCCAAGTGGAACAGAGAGTTATTTTGAATGAGGCTATGGACTATCTTAAACCAAATGGGCGCTTAGTTTATATTACGTGCTCTCTTTTTTTTGGTGAAAATGAGGAACAAATTTCTCTTTTTCTTAAACAGCATTCCAATTTTTATCCAATAAATATGCGCACACTTTGGCAGAAATATTTTAGTTTTTCACCTGTGCAACCGATCTTTTCACATTATGGACTTACTTTATCGCCGGCAACAACAAAAACAGACGGTTTCTTTTTATCTGTGTTGCAAAAAAAACATTGAGACATCTTTTCACATTTTTTAGCTTAATTTTTACGGAAATAATCTTTTTCTCAGGCGAATAGGCTTGTAAAAAAGAAAAATTAAATAATAAATTTCACTGGTTCTCTTTTACAATTATTGATTGGTTTTCTATGAGCATATCACATCCAGACACTGTTCTTATCATTGATTTTGGTTCACAAGTTACACAACTTATCGCACGGCGGGTGCGAGCAATGGGTGTTTATTGTGAAATTGTTCCTTTTCAATTAGCTTTAGAAGGTGTCAAGCGGCTAAGACCTCAAGCTGTTATTTTATCAGGCAGTCCTTATTCAGTGATTGATGACGGTTCACCGCGTGCGCCGATGGAAATTTTTGAAATTGGTGTTCCAGTTCTTGGTATTTGTTATGGTGAACAAGTCATGTGTGTTCAGCTTGGTGGAAAAGTTGAATCAGGACATCGGCGTGAATTTGGACGGGCTTTTTTGGAGGTGCAAGAAAAGAGTGCACTTTTTGATGGTGTATGGGAAAAAGGTTCCTGTTATCAAGTATGGATGAGTCACGGTGATCATGTGGCAGCTTTACCAGAAGGCTTTCGTGTAATAGGAACATCAAAAGGCGCTCCCTATGCTGCCATTGCTGATGAAAAAAGGTGCCTTTATGCAGTGCAGTTTCATCCTGAAGTTGTTCATACACCCGATGGTACAAAACTTTTGCAAAATTTTGTTCATAAAATTTCTGGTCTTAAAGACAATTGGTCAATGGCTTCTTATCGTGATCAGGCAATTGCTACGATACGGAAGAAAGTTGGAAAAAGTCGTGTCATCTGTGGTCTTTCAGGTGGTGTGGATTCATCAGTTGTGGCTGTACTTCTCCATGAAGCAATAGGAGATCAACTGACATGTATTTTGGTAGACCATGGGTTAATGCGCAAAAATGAGGCTGAAGAAGTTCTTAAATTATTCCGAGATCATTATAACATCGAGCTTATTCACGTTAATGCTGCTAATATTTTTCTCAATGCTTTAGAAGGTGAGACAGATCCAGAGAAAAAGCGCAAAATGATTGGCCGCCTTTTTATTGAAGTTTTTGAAGAAGAAACCAAAAAAATAGAAGGTGTAGAATTTTTAGCACAGGGCACGCTTTATCCAGATGTCATTGAAAGTGTATCAGCTATTGGTGAATCGGTAACAATTAAAAGCCATCATAATGTAGGGGGATTGCCGGAGCGGATGAACATGAAACTTGTGGAGCCGTTGCGTGAGCTCTTTAAGGATGAAGTTCGTTCTTTGGGGCGAGAGTTAGGATTGCCGGAGCAGTTTCTTGGCCGTCATCCTTTTCCAGGGCCCGGTCTTGCAATTCGTTGTCCAGGTGCAGTGACACGTGAAAAATTAGAAATTATACGTGAAGCAGACGCCATTTACCTTGATGAAATCTGTAAAGCTGGTCTTTATGATGAAATTTGGCAGGCGTTTGTTGTTCTTCTTCCTGTGCAGACTGTCGGTGTTATGGGTGATGGACGCACTTATGAATTTGTTTGTGCTCTTCGCGCGGTAACATCTGTAGATGGAATGACCGCTGATTTTTATCCCTATGATATGGAATTTTTAAGCAAAACAGCAGCACGTATTATTAACGAAGTGAGGGGAATTAATCGGGTTGTTTATGATATAACGTCGAAGCCTCCTGGTACTATTGAATGGGAATGATTGAAATTAAGCAAAGCATTTTAACAATAAAGTGCTGTTTAGAATTTGATATTTGGTAGAGTGGACAAAAGGAACCAACTTCTAAAGAAGTTATTGTGTAGGGATGATTCTTAAAAGCTACGATTTCATTGTATATGAATCAAGCTTGTTTAAAATTAAAAAGTGTGAAATTTCGTATGTCTGAGAAAAAAATTGTTGCACATCGTGGTGGAGCTCATCTTTATCCTGAAAATACACTTTCGGCATTTCGTCATGCAATTGCGTTGGGAGTTGATGAAATTGAATGCGATGTTCATCTGCTTAAAAGTGGTGAAGTGGTTGTATTTCACGATTTTCATCTCGAGCAACTAGTGGGAAAAAAAGGATATATTCACGATATTGATAATGAAACACGTAAACGACTCTTTGTGAAAGGAAGTACTGAAGCTCCTCCTTTATTAGAAGAGGTGCTTGATCTTTTGGGAGCAACCAATATTGCGATGCATCTTGAAATCAAAACATGTGGGGAAGTTGAGCGTGAAACGATTTTATCTCAAAAAGCGCTGGCGTTGATAAAAAACCGAAATTTAGCAGAGCGGGTTTCTGCAATCAGTTTTGATCCTACGAACCTTCGTCCTTTCATTGAAGCAGGGATAACATCTGGTCCATGTATTGATAGTTTTGAAGGTGATATGCACCGTCATTTTTCTGAGTGGAAACAATTGGGTTATTCTGATCTAAGTTTAGATGGCTCTATTGTATCACAAGACTTGATTGAATCTGCGCTTGAACATGGCTTTACTGTGGGGGTATGGACAATCAATGGGAGAGCTCGCCTATCGCATTGGATTGATATGCCTGTACATTATATCACAACAGATCAACCTGACCTTGCTTTACAGTTACGTGCACAGAGATAAAAAGCACACGTCTATAATATAAAAGGCACGATATATCCTAACAAAAACGAAGTTGTTAGGAGAAAGTGAGAGGTATTTATTGATGATGCTTGTAAGGTGAAAATTTGCACTATTTACTTATTGCTTTTACGTTTTCCAGTGGTTTTATTAAAAGTATGAAAATTTTGATGAGGGACAGTAAAGCTTAGTTTTTTACCATAATCGTTTGTAAGGCGCTCTTTTATTTCAATGGTAAAAATAGTCTCATTCCAACGTGTTAAAACATGGCATCCTGTTCCAATAGGTTTGATAAGCTCAATTTGTGTGTGAAAGACAGGTCCTTTGTCTGGATATTCGCCCAATAAGATTACCTCTGGCCTGAATGCCAAAAGATCAGTTTCTTTATTATAAGAAAATGAATAACCTAAATGTTGCTCTAGTATTTTGCGATCAAGAAAATTCATAGGGGGAGACCCTATAAAATCAGCAACAAATGTTGTTTCTGGGGTATCGTAAATTTCGATTGGGGTCCCAATTTGCTCGATAGCTCCTTTATTTATAACGGCTATTCTATCAGCTAATGTCATGGCTTCTAGTTGATCATGGGTAACATACAGGCTGGTTGTTCCTAATGAGCGCTGTAGTGTTTTAATCTCAATACACATTTGAGCACGTAATTTTGCATCAAGATTTGAGAGAGGTTCATCAAAGAGAAAGACACGTGGTTGACGTACAATAACACGTCCCATTGCAACACGTTGGCGTTGTCCTCCTGATAATTGTCGTGGTTTACGATCGAGAAATGACTCTATCTCCAAAAGCTTTGCAGCATGCGTGATACGCCTATTTATTTCGTCCTTAGGTGTTTTACGATTTTTGAGACCATATTCTAAGTTTCCACGAACTGTCATATGGGGATAAAGAGCGTAATTTTGAAAAACCATAGCAATGTCGCGATCAGCTGGTTCACGATCATTAATACGCTCATCATCAATATAGAGTTCACCTGAAGTAACTTGCTCTAATCCTGCAATGATGCGTAATAAAGTTGACTTACCACATCCTGAAGGACCGACAAGGACAAGAAGCTCACTATCGGCAACAGTTAAGTTTAAATCGTCAATGACCAGAATGCCGTTTTCATATTGTTTTTTTATATTTGATAACTGGATTATGGCCACAGTCATTTCTCCGTTTCAATAAGACCTTTGATAAAAAGCCGCTGCATGCAGATGACAACAAGAACAGGTGGCACCATGGCGACGACCGATACTGCCATGAGTATATTCCATTTAGGATCATGTTGAAGTGATTCTACGATAAGTTGTTTGAGAATAATAAGAATAGTTTGATGATTTTGATCAGTTGTAACTATGAGAGGCCAGAGATATTGTATCCATCCATAAATGAACATAATGATAAATAAAGCCGCAATATTGCTTTTGCTAAGAGGGAGAAGAATATCTTTAAAAAATTTAAATGATCCTGCACCATCAACACGAGCAGCTTCTAAGAGTTCATCAGGAACAGTCAAAAAAAACTGGCGAAATAAAAATGTAGCAGTTGCGGATGCAATAAGTGGAATAATCATCCCGCCATAGGTGTTTATCATGCCTAATTGTGCGACCACTGCATACGTTGGAATAATACGAACTTCGATAGGCAGCATCAGTGTGATAAAAATGAGGGCAAAAGCAGTTTTGCGAAAAGGGAAGCGCATGTAGACAATTGCATAAGCAGACAAGAGTGAAATAATAATTTTTCCAATACTAATGCCAAGTGCCATAATGAGCGAATTCATTAAGAGTGGCCAGAGATTGGGCAGACCAAGCTGCACAAGATCATCGCCAAAGATTGTTTTATAGTTTTCCAATGCATACTTTCCCGGTAAAAGGGGAAGTGTTCCTGAGTTAAATGCTGCTGAACTATGGGTTGATGCAATGATAGCAACATAAACTGGAAAACAGATAATAAAAATGCCAATAATAAGGGTGATATGGGTTAGAAATTTCAAAATAGGGCGATTTTCAACCATTATTTTCTTCCTAATATTGTACGTGGCGTTCAATCCAGCGGAACTGAATAAACGTTAAGACAATAACCATCAACATTAATATTGTTGATTGTGCTGCTGATGCGCCGATTATTTGGTTTTTAAAACCATCGTCATACACTTTATAGACAAGAGTATTTGTTGCACCCGCAGGACCTCCAGAGGTTATGTTATCAATAATGCCAAATGTATCAAACATAACATATTGGATATTGACGATAAGAAGAAAGAAGGTAGTCGGTGAAATTTGCGGAAAAACTACGGTCCAAAATCGTTTAAAAGGGCCAGCACCATCAATCGCGGCTGCCTCTATTTGGGAACGTGGAACAGATTGGAGACCAGCAAGAAAAAAGAGAAAATTATAGGAAATTTGTTTCCAGCTGGCTGCAATTACAATAAGGATCATTGCTTGAATGCCATTAATACGATAATTCCATGTGATACCTATTTTTTGAAAAACAAAAGGGACGATTCCGATGGTTGGGTGAAAGATAAATAACCATAATATGCCTGCCAATACTGGAGCAACAGCATAGGGCCAGAGCAAAAGCGTTGTGTAGGCCTTTTTTGCGCGGATGACACGATCAACACAGACAGCCAAAAGAAGTGATATCGTCATTGAAACGACAGTTACCGAAATGGAAAATACTGCGGTTATGAGAAGTGATTTTAGATAAGCAGGATCAGAGAGAATTGTCAGATAATTTTCAAGACCAATAAAGGTTGTGATAAAGCCAAAGGGATCTTCACGCTCGAAAGATGATTTTATTGACTGGACAGCAGGCCAGAAGAAAAACAAAAAAGTCACAATGAGCTGAGGAAAAAGCAGCCAGTAAGGAAGCAGATTATTTTTGAAATATGCATGTTTTTCTTGCATTCGTAGAGCTCTCTTTAAACAGCGAGACTTTAGAAAGGTGAACAAAAAAGAATTGAAAAAACTCAACTGTTTGGTTGAGTTTTTGATCTTTAACGATAATAATGAAACCCTTAATGATTAGCTTTCTCAAATTCACGTAGAAGCTTATTTCCACGTTTAACAGTTGCATCTAATCCATCTTTTGGTGTTTTTGAGCCACTAAGAACAGCTTCTAGTTCTTGATCAAGCATGGAACGAATTTGCGGTAAATTACCAAATCTTATGCCCTTTGAGTTAACAGTTGGGGGGTTGAGAGTGATCTGTTTAATAGCAATATCTGCACCAACATTTTTATCGTAGTAATGCTGTTCTTTGCTCAGTTCGTAAGCAGCCTTTGTGGTTGGAAGGTAACCTGTTGTCTGATGCCACTTAGCTTGATTATCGGCTTTCGAGATAAATTTAAGAAAAGCGGCTGCACCTGCATATTCTTCTGGGGTATGACCTTTCAAAGCCCAAATAGAGGCGCCACCAATAATTGAATTTTGTGGAGCACCTTCTACGTCATCATAGTAGGGCAACATACCAAATCCAACATTAAATTGTGCTTCAGAAAGGATTCCCGCACGCGATCCTGAAGATTGCAAAAAGATTGCACAATTTTGTGTCATAAACATTGGTGTTGCATCTAATGCTCCGGCAGGGCCAGCATAGCGGAAAATACCTTGATCAGACCACCTTTTAAGATCGGTCCACATACGCACTTGTAAAGGCCCATTAAAGGTAAGCTCTGCATCAAGACCGCTAAAGCCATTTTCTTTCGTTCCAAAAGGAATATTGTGCAATGCTGAAAAATTTTCTATACCAATCCATTGAGATGCGTAAGCCATTGTAAAACCACAGCTTGCTGTTTTAGTTTCGAGAATTTTTTTGGAGAAATTTTCGATATCTTGCCATGTTTTCGGTGGCTGTTCTGGCTCAAGTCCTGCTTTCTTAAAGATATCTTTATTATAATAAAGGATTGGTGTTGAAATGTTGAAAGGCATAGACAGCATTCGTCCTTGAACATCGGAGTAATAACTACTAATAGCAGGAAAATAATCTGTAGGATCGAATTCTTGTTTTGTATCTGCCATAAGTTGATAAATGGGATAAACAGCACCTTTTGCAGCCATCATAGTTCCAGTGCCAACTTCATAGATTTGAACGAGAACTGGTTGTTGCTTTCCGCGAAATGCCGAAATAAGTGAGATCATGCCTTCTTCATATTCACCACGAAATGAAGGAACAACTTTATACTCAGATTGACTGGCATTAAAGTCGTTAATAAGTCTTTCAGTTTGTTTTCCTAGTTCGCCACTCATAGAATGCCAAAAGCTAATTTTTGTTTGCGCAAAACTCGCTGTTGTCATGCTAATAGCAACCGTAAATGCTGCTATAGAAAGATAAAAACGACTCATGGTTCATCCTTTCTGAAATGATAGTATTACACATGAATATCCCATGACGGTTTTATTCCAGAAATATGTTGGTTCATTTAAACAGGAACCACCAAAAGGTCAAACGAATTTGTTTAGACTTATCAGTTTTTCCTTTTTGATAGCTATCATGTATTGACGAGATTATTGTAATAATAAAAAAGAAAATAGTTAAAACGAGAAGAGCTAGAAGAGCAACACAAGGGTGCAAACACTAAGTATCATTTAACTGGAAAGTTGTTATTTCGAGTTTACAGTTTTTAAGAGGATGCTGTTTAGTTGTTGTATATTTATCTTGTAACTTTTAAAGATAGTTTTAAGATAGATAGTTTGTTTCACATTTCTATAATGATGTGCCTTAGTGCTTTGTTATTGCATCGATGATAGTATTAACATTATGTTCCATCATATCGAGATAAGTTGCAGCGGGGCCATTTTTGTTCGATAATGCATCAGAGTACAGTGTTCCACCAATTTTTAAACCTGTTTCTTTTGAAATTTGTTTTATGAGGCGGGGATTCGAGATATTTTCAACGAACAGTGCAGCTGCTTTATTGGTTTTAATTTGGTTGATAAGTTTGGCCACATCGGCTGCAGTGGCTTCAGCTTCTGGTGAAGCACTTTGGGGTGCAAGAATAGTGAAACCATATTCTTGGGCAAAATAACCAAAGGCGTTATGAGACGTGATAATAATACGTCTATTTTTTGGGATGGTAGCAATCTTTGTTTTAAGTATTTCTTGTGTTTCTTTAAGCTTTTGAATGTAGGCGTTGGCATTTTTTCTGTAATTTGCACAGGATTGTTGATCGATTTTACAAAAAGCAGTAGCGATATTTTTGACATAAATTTCAACATTAGGGATAGTTTGCCAAGCATGTGGATCAATACTGCTGTGGTGATGATGTTGTTCGACTCCATGTCCTTGATTTTTAATTTCGAGAGGAAGGATATTGGCACTAACTTCGACAAGAAGTGCTTTTGTGCCGCTTGCCGTGATAAGTCGGTCAATGAAACCTTCTAAGTGAAGGCCGTTGATGAAAATAATATGGGCATTTTTAAGAGCTTGGGCGTCACGGGGGATAGGTTCATAAATGTGGGTGTTAGCATTAAGGCCGACAAGAGTGGTTATCGAAATATGATCGCCTCCTACATTTTTTACCAAATCTGCAAGAATAGAAAAGCTGGCGACAACCCTGATTTTATTATGCGCAAAAGCAGAAAATGGAGAAAGAGCAGGACCCAAGAGAGCTCCAAGCAAAATAACTTGTTGAATAATTTTAGACACATTATTTCCTTAAGGTGAAGGGGACGTATAAAAGAGGCAAGGAAACCGCGCCGCAATAAAACCGCGCGGACTTATAAGGCAGGAAAGAAGATAAATAAACCCTGCAGCAATAATGATAGCAGGGCCGGAGGGAAGTGACAGATGAAAAGAAAGCAGTAATCCACATATGCTAGCAATGATCCCCAAAAGAGTGGAGAGTATGCAGATAGAGCCCAGACGCGAAAGCCAAAAACGGGCTGTAATGGCTGGAATCATCATAATGCCAACGGAGAGTAATGTTCCTAGTGATTGGAAACCGCCAACCAGATTCAATACTACAAGTCCAAGCAATGATATATGAACATATTTACTCAATGAAGAGAGTGATTTAAAAAAGAGAGGGTCAAAGCTTTCTACTACGAGAGCACGCCAGAAAATGCAGAGACTGCCCACTGTGGTCAGCATTATAATGGTGATCAACCAAAGGGCTTGTGTATCAAGTGCAAGCACAGAGCCAAATAAGAGATGAAGCAAACCAATTGTTGAGTCTTTAAGTGAAACAAGAATAACACCTGCCGCGAGTGCTATGAGATAAAAGACTGTCATTGATGCGTCTTCTTTTTGGAGGCTACTTCGTGAAATCAAGGCGGTTGCTAAAGCAACAATGATGCCAGCTAAAATGCCTCCAAGTGTCATAGATATGAGGGAGAAGCCACAAAAAAGAAAAGCAGCTGCAACACCAGGAAGGATGGCATGGGATATAGCATCTCCTGTTAGACTCATTCCACGTAGCATCAAAAATACGCCAATGGGACAGGCGCTGACGGATAGAAGAATAGAACCGATAAGAGCATTTTGCATAAATTGGAAATCAACGAAGGGTGCAAGAAAAAATGTGTACACGTATTATAACCAAATAGAGCGAGAATCATTGATAGAAAAATATTGGTTTAGCGCACTCGTACGGAAAGAGTTTGTTGTGAGAGGTCGAGTAACGGGGTGAATAGTTTCATTGAAAAATTGTGTTGTTTTTCCATAAAAAGCGTTTTGTTTATCAATTTGAATTATTTGGGGAAAATGTTTTTGCACGATGAGGGGATCATGGAGTGCTGTAAGAATTGTTCGTCCTTGCTGTTGCCAATGTGTGATTAACGCAAGAAGGTCTTTTTGAGTATTACGATCTACGCCATTGAATGGTTCATCGAGTAAGATAATATCGGCATCTTGTACAATGATACGTGCAAAAAGGGCACGTTGTAATTGGCCACTTGAGAGCGTGTCAAGTGAACGAGTGGCAAGTGCCGTGAGCCCAACCATTTCAAGTGCATTTTGAATTTTAGAGTAATAAGGGCGCTGGTTTTTCCACAATCCACAAAAGGACCACAATCCCGTTTTTATAAGTGCTCTCACATCAATTGGAAATGTTCGGTCAATATCACATTGTTGAGCGAGATAAGCAATCCGACTTTTCTTCGGTTTTGTAATTTTACCTCTGATAGGCTTGATCAATCCAGCGATAGCTTTCAGCAGTGTAGATTTTCCAGCACCATTATCACCCGTTATTGCAACCAATGAACCAGTTTTTAATTTTGCTGAAAAGTTTTTTATTGCTACCCTGTTTACATAGCCTAATGTTGCATTATCAAAATGCAGACTCATAATTCCTACCATCTTTATTATTTATCTTGAAAAGTTATGTAATAATATAACATTTGTCAACAAAAATATTATTACAGTTTTTAGGGAGCTGAGTATCTCAGTGGGAAGATCGTGGAAAATTCGAAATAATGATTGAATTTTCCTTGACGAAAGAGAGAGTGTGTATACTATATATAGTATTAAAATGATTGGTGATTCTAAATAAGCACAAGTGAGGGTACAGTGTGTTTCGTTTGGTGTCTAAGTTATTTCCATAATGTGATAGAAAAAAGTTTATTGGCCAAGAGGAGAGCAGTGTTTCTGCTGAGGTGTCTCTTTGGGGGAATTTCCTTTCGTTTTTGTGAATTGCTTTTTATAAACTAAGATGTTGAGGAGTGGTTGCTGGAAGCGTTTTAGGGGTCATTAGTTTTCTAGAAACCAGGAGGGCATTGTAATGCAAGCAGCAGATTGTTTTATAACTGGGGGGTGTACTGTTTAGGTTGTAGAATAATCGTTGTATCCTTGTTATAATTTTAAAATTATTTGATGAGGATTCCTGTTACATTCAAAAAGCTATATGTTATCTGAACGAGGGTATAGCTATACGTGTTTGCGTACGATTGCTGTCTTATTCTTGAGTGTCTTGGAAGTTGTCAGAATTAACTCTTTTAGGGTTGATTTTTTTTCGAATTGTGAAAGTTAAAGAAAATGCCAGTCACTATTTATAGCAAACCATCTTGCGTCCAATGTGATGCTACGCGCCGTGCTTTTGATGCTAAAGGCATTAATTATCGTGTTGTTGACATTTCCCGTGATGAGCAAGCATACAGTTTTGTTCAATCTCTAGGATACCGTCAGGTTCCTGTAGTCGTTTGTGGTAAAAGTCATTGGTCTGGTTTTAGACCAGATATGATTAGTGGTCTTTGTGTTTAATGGGACTTATTGTTTATTATTCGAGTGCTACGGGTAATACGGAATATTTTGTTTCTCAGCTTGGTCAACGACTCTTCAAAATTGATAAAAAAAAGCCGTCTGTGTTAGTTGATGAGCCTTATGTATTGGTTGTCCCTACATATGCAGATGGTGAAGGAAGGATGGCTGTGCCGAAAGTGGTTATTCGTTTTCTCAATGAATGTGAGAACCGCAAATTAATTCGTGGTGTCATTGGTGGTGGGAATCGTAATTTTGGTTGCTATTATAATTTAGCGAGCAAGATCATTGCTGAAAAATGTTTTGTACCTTGCCTTTATCGTTTTGAGTTACGTGGCACTAACGAAGACGTTATTTGTGTAAAGAAGGGATTGGAAAGATTTTGGAAACAGTTGGTATAGAACAGTCGCAAAAATCGGAGCATATTACGGATTATCATGCGCTGAATGCGATGCTTAATCTTTATGATGAAGATGGTCGTATCCAATTTGATATGGATCGGCTTGCTGCACGACAATATTTTCTCCAGCATGTTAATCAAAACACAGTTTTTTTTCATAATCTTAAGGAAAAAATAGACTACTTGATAGAAGAAGGTTATTATGAGAAAACTTTGTTTGAGCTTTATGATTTTTCTTTTATCAAGAAGCTTTTTAAGCGCGCTTATGCATTTAAGTTTCGCTTTCCTACTTTTTTGGGCGCATTTAAGTATTATACTAGCTATACATTGAAGACTTTTGATGGGAAGCGCTATCTTGAGCGTTATGAAGATCGTATCTGCCTGGTAGCTTTATATTTAGCACAAGGGAATAAGAGTCTTGCTGAGAGCTTTGTGGATGAAATTATTACAGGACGATTTCAACCTGCAACACCGACATTTTTGAATGCAGGAAAAAAACAACGCGGCGAATTGGTATCCTGTTTTTTGTTGCGGATTGAAGACAATATGGAGTCAATAGGTCGTTCAGTTAATTCAGCTTTACAACTTTCGAAACGCGGTGGGGGTGTAGCGCTTTGTTTGACGAATTTACGAGAAGCAGGAGCACCGATCAAGAAAATAGAAAACCAATCTTCAGGTGTTTTACCTGTGATGAAACTTCTAGAAGATTCTTTCTCTTATGCCAATCAACTTGGTGCACGGCAAGGCGCTGGTGCTGTTTATTTGCATGCGCATCATTTAGATATTATGAAATTTTTGGATACAAAGCGCGAGAATGCTGATGAAAAGGTCAGAATTAAAACTCTTTCGCTTGGTGTGGTTATCCCTGATATTACTTTTGAGCTTGCACAGAATAATGAGGATATGTATCTATTCTCACCTTATGATATTGAGCGTGTTACAGGCAAACCCTTTAGCGATATTTCTTTGACGGAACATTATCGATCCTTTGTTGATAATGCAAAGATTCGTAAAAAGAAAATAAATGCACGTGTCTTTTTCCAGACATTAGCAGAAATTCAATTTGAATCAGGTTATCCCTATATTTTATTTGAAGATACTGCCAACCGAGCTAATCCGATAGCTGGACGTATAAGTATGAGTAATTTATGTTCAGAAATTTTGCAGGTGAGTGAGGCGAGTGAATTAGAAACGGATTTAACTTATCGTACTATTGGAAGTGATATATCTTGTAATCTTGGTTCAATGAATATTGCAAAAGCAATGGAAAGTACTAATTTTGGGCGGACAGTGGAAATTGCTGTTCGTGCTCTTACTGCTGTTTCTGATATGAGCAATATTGCTTGTGTGCCTTCCATTGCGAAAGGCAATGCCGAAAGTCATGCGATTGGTTTGGGACAAATGAATTTGCATGGTTTTTTAGCACGTGAACAGATCTATTATGGATCTCTAGAAGCGATTGATTTCACCAATATCTATTTTTATACCGTGGCTTACCACGCAATACGTGCTTCCAATTTGATTGCACGCGAACGTCAAAAAGTGTTCGCAGGGTTTGAAAAGTCAGCTTATGCAGATGGCAGTTTTTTTACTAAATATATTGAGAAGGAATGGAAACCGCAATGTGTACTTGTGCAAGAGCTTTTTGCACGTAATAATATCGTGATACCGGATCAAAAGGATTGGCAGGAACTCAAGAAATTAGTTATTGAGTATGGGCTTTATAATCGCAATCTTCAGGCAGTACCACCCACGGGGTCTATTTCCTATATTAATTATGCGACATCTTCTATTCATCCGATTGCTTCAAAGATTGAGATTCGTAAAGAAGGAAAAATTGGACGCGTTTATTACCCTGCTCCTTACATGGATAATACAAATTTGAATTTTTACCAGGACGCTTATGAGATTGGTCCTGAAAAAATTATTGATACCTATGCTGTCGCCACACAACATGTTGACCAAGGTCTTTCACTAACGTTGTTTTTTCCTGATACTGCTACCACGCGTGATATTAACCGCGCGCAAATTTATGCCTGGAAAAAGGGCATAAAGAGTATTTATTATGTACGTTTACGGCAAGTAGCGTTGAGTGGAACAGAAGTAGATGGTTGTGTTTCGTGTAGTCTATAGGAGATAATCATATGACAAAGATTACAACTAAAAATCCTGTTGTTTGTGCTGTCAATTGGAATAGATTGCATGATGAAAAAGATCTTGAAGTTTGGAACCGCTTAACTGGAAATTTTTGGTTACCTGAGAAGGTGCCACTTTCCAATGATATTCCTTCATGGGCAAGTCTAACAGAGGAAGAACGCAAGCTAACAGTTCGTGTTTTTACGGGGTTAACTCTCTTGGATACGATTCAAAACACCGTAGGAGCCATTTCGCTTATGGCTGATGCAATAACAGAGCATGAGGAGGCGGTGTTGACGAATATTGCGTTCATGGAAGCCGTTCATGCACGTTCTTATTCCTCTATTTTTTCAACTTTGTGTTCAACGGTAGAAGTCGATGATGCTTTTAGGTGGTCAGAAGAAAATATTCATTTGCAGAAAAAGGCTAGGTTAGTGCTTGAGCGTTATGAAGCGAGCGATCCACTAAAGAAGAAAATTGCTTCAACTTTACTTGAAAGCTTTTTATTTTATTCTGGTTTTTATTTACCCATGTATTGGGCTAGTCGTGCTAAATTAACCAATACAGCTGATCTCATTCGGCTTATTATTCGTGATGAAGCTGTACATGGTTATTATATAGGCTATAAATTTCAATTAGGGTTTGCAAAACTTAATGAAGTTAAAAAGCAGGAAATTAAAGATTTTTCTTTTAACTTACTCTTCGACCTTTATAACATTGAATGTAAATATACTGAAGATCTTTATGATGCACTTGGGTTGACAGAAGATGTTAAAGTTTTTCTTCATTATAATGCGAATAAGGCCTTGATGAATCTAGGTTTTGAACCTCTTTTCCCTCCTGAGGTTTGTCGTGTTAATCCCGCTATTTTGGCAGCTTTGTCACCGAGCTCTGATGAAAATCATGACTTCTTTTCAGGAGCTGGCTCTTCTTATGTTATTGGCAAGGCGGTTGCTACCACGGATGACGATTGGGAATTTTAATGATTACAGGTGAACAGAAGTGCACGGGGTATACCACTTAAATCTCTGCGCATCTCTAGAAACTGAAAGCCGTTTTTTTCAAACAAGTCGCAGACTTCTTTTTCTTGAGAGTGGCCGATTTCAACGGCTAAAGAGCCTTTGGTTTTTAAGTAGTTTCTTGCTTCATGAGCGAGTTTGCGATAAAAATGAAGACCATCTTTTCCACCGATGAGTGCACGCAATGGATCATGTAGACGCACTTCCTTTGCAAGGTTTTTGATATCTTTTTCTGGAATATAAGGTGGATTTGAAATAATAAGGTCGAACCGATCTGTAACAGAATCAAACCAATTACTGAGAAGAGGTGTAAAACGGTGTATGACCTTCGCATTTTTTGCGTTTTTTATCGCTGTTTTGAGTGCATCTTTAGAAATATCAACAGCCGTTGCATAGGATTGGGGAATTTGTTTAAGAATCGCAATGGCAATAGCGCCGCTTCCTGTTCCCATATCAAGCAGTGTTGTTTTTCCTAATTTGTCTACATATTTTTTGAGGAGAGGTAAAACAAGATCCACCAGTGTTTCTGTGTCAGGGCGTGGTTCTAATGTCTCCTGAGATAATGCGAAGGATATACCATAAAATTCCCGTTTTCCAATAATACGATAGACAGGTTCGCCATTAATACGTCGTTGGATAGCTTGTTCTAATTGTGTAATTTGCTCAAAAGATAGGCAGAGATCTGGATGGAGAATTCTGACAGATGCATTTGTACCTGTTATCCATTCAACAAGTATTTTTGCATCAAGATTGGCTTCAGGAATTCTTTGAATGCGCAATTTTTCTTGAGTTTGCCGGATGATACTCTTGAGAGAATAATCGTTCATCCATTGCCGTCCATTTCAGTAAGGAGAGCGGTTTGGTAATCGGATATGAGTGCATTAATAAGCTCATCGAGATCTCCTTCCAGAATGCGGTCAAGCTTATACAGCGTGAGATTAATACGATGATCCGTGACACGTCCTTGTGGGAAATTATAGGTACGAATGCGTTCTGATCGATCACCAGAGCCAACTTGGTTTTTACGGGATGCTGAGCGTTCACTTTCGGCTTTTTTTTGTTCGATATCGAATAAGCGTGCACGTAAAATTTGGAGTGCACGTGCTCGGTTTTGGTGCTGTGATTTTTCTGCTTGTACAACCATAATTCCTGTTGGAATATGCGTAATACGAACAGCTGAATCGGTTGTATTGACATGCTGTCCTCCTGCTCCAGAGGCACGCATTGTATCAATGCGAATATCTTCTGGACGAATTTCAATATCAATTTCTTCAGCTTCTGGAAGTACTGCAACCGTAGCAGCAGACGTATGAATGCGTCCACTTGTTTCTGTTTCAGGAACCCGTTGTACACGATGGACGCCTGATTCAAATTTTAGCTTAGAAAAGACACCTTTGCCTGAAATAGTAGCAATAATTTCTTTATATCCACCAACTTCACCTTCATTAAGCGAAATGACTTCAACTTTCCAGTTATAAGCATTGGCATAACGCTCATACATGCGGAAAAGATCACCGACAAAAAGTGCTGCTTCTGATCCACCTGTTCCTGCTCGAATTTCAATAATGGCACTTTTTTCATCAGTAATATCTTTGGGCAAAAGAAGTATCTGGAGTTCTTTTTCAAGTTTTTCCATTTTCTGGAACAATGGTGGCAGCTCTTCTTGGGCAAGGTTACGCATTTCCACATCTGTTAGTTTATCGCTGATGATAGTTTCCAGCTCTGTAATTTCTATAGAGAGCGCGTTTAATGTTCGTATGGAGGTAACAATTGGCTGTAAGTCTGCATATTCAGAAGCCAATTTTACATAAGTTCCAGCATCTGGGTTTTTAGCCATTTGGCTTTCAATTATTTCAAAACGTTTTTCAAGCTGTCTCATACGATCTTTTGGCAAAGAAACCATGACAATATTGGCCTTATTATTGTTATAATATTTTTTATTGTTATAATTCTGGTAACTGATTGCTTTATAGCATCATATATAAAGGGGGGGTAATAAAGCAGAAAAACTTTTTTGCCAATGAAAACTATGGATCTTAAGATGAACTTGTATAAAATTCAATTCGCATGAGGTTTTTTACTTATACATATGGAATCATTAATTTAAGAGTTGCATTTTTTTCCGTAAAGTTCAAGACGATGGTGAATGATATCATAGCCAAGGGATTTGGCGATTTCCTCTTGCAGCGTTTCAATGATATCAGATTGAAATTCAATAACCTTCCCTGTTTCTACATCAATGAGATGATCATGGTGTTGTCCGTCTGCTTGTTCAAAACGAGACGGTCCACCACTAAAGGTATGGCGATGAATTGTCCCACTTCCTTCTAATGTTTTCATGGTTCTGTAAACAGTCGAAAGCGAAATACTAGAATCTATTTTGTTGGCGCGTTGAAAAATTTCAAACGCATTCGGATGGTCTTTTGTGTCAACCAAAATGTCAAGAATAATACGTCTTTGACGTGTAACTCTTAAACCTGCAATGCGTAGTTCTTGCTCATAATTTCGTTTTTTATTCATCTTAACAGTTATACTTTTCAGACGAAAGCTCCGTGACAGTGTTTGTATTTTTTCTCTGAACCACAAGGGCAACGCTCATTACGTCCAACTTTTCCCCATGTGGTTGAATCTTTAGGATTACGATCTTTCGGGTTAACAACCCTATTTTCTTGTATTTGCATCCAGAAGGAAGAATCATTTCCTTTACGTTGATCGTTCAAAGCAGAGTCATTACCATCCACTTGCTCAGGTATGAGTGATTCTGTGGGTTGCTGAATGATCTCGAAACGCATAAGCTTAGAAGTGACGATTCTGCGTAAATTTCTAAGCATGGCTTGAAAAAGTTCAAAGGACTCTGTCTTATATTCATTGAGTGGATCACGTTGCGCATACCCACGAAAACCAACAACGGAACGCAAATGGTCTAAATTTACCAGATGTTCACGCCATAATGTGTCAATGGTTTCAAGTAATACAGCTTTGTGGAAATAAGCCAGGATTTCTGGAGAATAACGCTCAGCACGTTCATTTTCAAGTTTCGTAACAGCATTTGAGATACGTTCTAAGATTTGTTCTTCAGCAATTCCATCTTCTTTTGCCCATTCTTCTACTGGAAGTTCAAGATTAAAGAGATGGTGAATTTCCTCTTGTAGAGCTTTCACATCCCATTTTTCAGAATATGTTCCAGATGGGATGTAGGTTTCTACAAGATCTTCAATCACTTCGTTGCGCATTTCAAGAATCATTTCGATTAAATCGTCTGCATTCATGATCTCCATACGCTGTTCAAAAATAACTTTGCGTTGATCATTCATCACATCGTCATATTTTAATAAATTTTTACGAATTTCGAAATTTCGTGCTTCAACTTTTTTTTGCGCTTTTTCAAGGGCTTTATTAATCCATGGATGGGTAATCGCTTCATTTTCTTTTAATCCAAGCTTTTGCAACATACCATCCATACGATTGGAGCCAAAGATACGCATGAGATCATCTTGAAGAGAGAGAAAGAATTTTGAGCGACCAGGATCGCCTTGGCGACCAGAACGACCGCGGAGCTGGTTATCAATACGACGACTTTCGTGGCGTTCAGTTGCAATGACATAAAAACCACCAGCAGCTAATGCTTTTTCTTTAAGCTGCTTGACATCTTTTTTAATTTCTTCAATTTTAGCAGTTCGCTCTATTCCTTCAGGCATATCTTGTAATTCTTGTCGAATGCGCATTTCGACATTACCACCAAGCTGTATATCAGTACCGCGACCAGCCATGTTTGTTGCAATAGTTAAAGCCCCAGGAACCCCTGCTTGCGCAATAATATATGCTTCTTGCTCATGATAGCGGGCATTCAGGACTCTAAAATCGGTAATGCCCTCTTTTCGTAAACGTTCTGCCAATTGTTCTGACTTTTCAATAGAAGTCGTTCCAACGAGAATAGGTTGTCCTTTTTCATGCGCTTGACGAATATCACGTACAATAGCACGATATTTTTCTTCTGCTGTTCGATAGATTTCGTCGTCTTCATCACGACGCTGTATTGGTAAATTTGTGGGAATTTCGACAACTTCAAGATCATAAATATTACTGAATTCTTCGGCTTCTGTTGTGGCAGTACCCGTCATGCCAGACAGTTTCCTATACATACGGAAATAATTTTGGAAAGTAATGGAAGCGAGTGTTTGATTTTCTGGTTGAATAGCAACATGCTCTTTGGCTTCTAGTGCTTGGTGAAGCCCTTCAGAATAGCGCCGCCCTGGCATCATACGACCTGTAAACTCGTCAATGATAACAATTTCATTATTGCGAACAATATAATCCTTGTCACGGACAAATAACTTATGGGCTTTTAGGGCATTATTGATATGATGGATGATAGCTACATTTTCTATATCGTAGAGACTTTTCCCTTTAAGATGCCCGGCCTGTTCGAGCATTTTTTCAATTTTTTCAGTACCAACTTCGGTAAAGGTTGTTGTTTTTTGTTTTTCGTCTATTTCATAATCTTCTGGAGTTAAGGAAGGAATAAATGTATCAATAAGGTTATAGAAGTCAGTACGATCTTCTAGAGGACCAGAAATAATAAGGGGAGTACGCGCTTCATCAATGAGAATCGAATCAACTTCATCAACGATTGCATAATGATGTCCACGCTGGACCATTTGACTACGATCAAAAGCCATATTATCGCGCAGATAATCAAAACCCAATTCATTATTTGTCGCATAGGTGATATCACATGCATAGGCTGATCGGCGAGCATCACTATCAAGATCATGCAAAATCACACCCGTTGTTAAGCCTAGAAAACTGAAGATTTTTCCCATTGTTTCAGCATCACGACGGGCAAGATAATCGTTTACCGTCACAACATGAACGCCTTTTCCTTCCAATGCATTGAGATAAATTGGCAGGGTTGCCATTAATGTTTTACCTTCACCGGTGCGCATTTCAGCAATGCCACAGTTATGAAGTACCATTCCACCAATGAGCTGTACATCAAAAGGACGCATATCATAAATACGTTTTGCTGCTTCACGAACAGTTGCAAAAGCTTCTGGTAGGAGCAAATCAACGGTTTCACCTTCCGTAAGACGTTTACGAAACTCATCGGTTTTTTGGCAGAGTTGCGTATCGTTTAATTTCTGAAACTGTTCTTCCAAAGCATTAATTTGTGCGACTTTTTGGCGAAGAGCCTTGAGGCGTCGTTCATGAGCTGAACCAAAAAATTTACGTGCAAATACACCTAAACCGACCATCTCTGGCCCTTTCTTTTACTTGTTGCCAATCTTACTGGATATTTCATATATTATCCCCATACTCCACATCCCGTAAGGTATTTAATATAACCAAACGCATATGGTATCATTATACTTGTTGGTGCGCAATTTTTCACTTCAATTATTAAGTAGAGATAAGAGGATAAGTGCACCATGTCAACTTTAGTAATGCTGTTTAATTGGCATATTACAGAGTAATTTAGGGTATAATATGACATTTCTTATATTATCATTTTTCAATATCATGAGGTAGGTTAGGATAGGCTGAGATAAAAGGAAAAATTTATGTTTTTTCAAAAAAAAATATCAGTTTATTTATCTATATTTAGAGATTAAAATGTTATGATAAGGAAAATTGGGATCTTGAACATGCGTTCATTCTTAAGGAGTATATTTATGAAATTCAACTTTATCACGCTGTTTTTGACATCGACTTTATTAGCGAGCACGAGTTTGGGGGTGATGGCCCAAAAGAGCGTGGAGTCTGCGTCGAATGATTTAAAGAATTTGGAGAAAGCTTCTGAAAAAACAGTTCCTCCCTCTCATGTTATGGCAGTTATTGATGGGAAGGAAATCACAGCAGGGCAATTGGATGAGTTAGCACTCGAAATAAATCCTAATTTAGTGCGTTTTCCTGATGAACAACGCCGTATAACGGTTTTAAAAGCCTACCTTGATATGCAAGTGCTTGCAAAAGCTGCAATTAGCAAAGGCATCGATAAGACTGAAGCTTACGATAAACGAATGGCAGTTATGCGTGACAATGTCCTTCAACAGCTTTATTTTAAACAGATGATTGTTGATCAGATTTCGGATACTGATTTGGAGACTCTTTACAATAAGGAAGTTGCTGCTTTACCCAAAGAGGATGAGGTTAAAGCACGTCATATTTTGGTCAAAACGAAAAAAGAAGCAGAAGCTATCATTAAGCGTTTAAGTAAGGGGGAAAGTTTTGAAGCGGTTGCAAAAAAGAATTCAACAGATGGTTCAGCTGCTGTTGGAGGTGATCTTGGTTATTTTAGTCATGGTCAAATGGTCAAGCCTTTCGAAGATGCTGCGTTTGGTCTGAAAGTTGGCGAATACACAAAAAAGCCTGTTGAAAGCCCGTTTGGTTGGCATGTTATCAAGGTAGAAGATCGCCGTTTGAAACAACCTCCTATATTTGATGATGTTAAAGAGATGTTGCGTACACAGCTGATAAAAGAGCGTTACCAAAAACTGATTGTTGATTTGCGCAACACGATAGATGTGAAATATCCTGATCCTAATGTTATAAAACTCATGCAATCACTTAATCAAAATGAGACGCCACTTCCGGATGAGACGTCTGATGAAGAAGAAGCACAATAGCATCTTTTAAAGCAGCTGGGCGATTTGATAGATTGGTTTTATTCAAAAAGCCTAGCAGTTGTTTGCTAGAGGTATTTATCTATAATCGTTTCATTTCTTTTTATGGAAAGCATACTGTGGCTTTAAAAATATCTCCTTTGTCTCCCCAAAACATACAGGAGCTTCCGCCATTATCTGGTGTGCGGATAGCAACAGCTGAAGCTGGGATTAGAGATAAAGGTCGTACGGATCTTCTTTTTATTGTCTTCGATGCGCCAACAAGTGTGGCAGGTGTTTTTACGCGCTCAAAATGCCCTTCTGCTTCTGTGGATCATTGTCGTGCATCACTTCCTCATGGAGTTGCGCGGGGTGTTGTTGTCAATTCTGGGAATGCAAATGCTTTTACGGGACGCAAAGGAAAGCAAACAGCAGATGCAATATTGCAGGCTGCCGCGAGTGCTTTGAAGGTTAAAGAAAATGAAATTTTTATAGCTTCTACAGGTGTTATTGGTGAACCGTTGGAGGCATCGAGTATTGTAAATCTTTTACCAAGTATGGCCGAGACAGCAGAAGAAGGAAATTGGTTAGAGGCTGCAAGAGCCATTATGACAACTGATACATTTCCAAAACTTGCTACGCGCAAATTTTATTGTGGAGGAAAGACTGTTACCATTAACGGAATTGCAAAAGGTGCTGGCATGATTGCACCAGATATGGCAACGATGCTCTCGTTTGTGGTGAGTGATGCAGCAATTTCTTCGGATATACTTCAATCTATGTTATCAGAGGCAGTGCAGGGCTCTTTCAATTCGATTACTGTCGATAGCGATACCTCAACATCAGATACATTGATGATGTTTGCGACAGGAAAAGTAAAGGGAAATTTTCCCTGCTTCACGAGTAAATCCGATCCATGTTATGAAGTGTTTTCAAGGCAATTGTCTGCGCTTTTGCATGAGCTTGCATTACAAGTTGTTTGTGATGGTGAAGGTGCTCGTCATTTAATCGAGGTTTGTGTGACTGGTGCTACAACAGAGAATGCTGCTAAAACTATTGCTCTATCAATTGCAAATTCACCACTTGTAAAAACAGCCATTGCCGGTGAAGATGCTAATTGGGGACGAGTGGTTATGGCAGTTGGTAAAGCAGGTGTTGAAGTAGACCGTGATTTGTTGACGATTTGGTTTGGTGAACATCGTTTGGCTATCAATGGTGAACGAGATCCTGACTATCATGAAGAGGCAATAAGTGCTTATATGCGGGGTAAACACATCACAATTCGTGTTGATATTGGCTTGGGCAGTGGTAAGGCTACAGTTTGGTCTTGCGATTTGACGAAGGAGTACGTTATGATTAATGGCGATTACCGAAGTTAATTGGTGCACCATAAATTTGACATCAGATATCTATTCTATATATTTTTTCGCAGAGGATTAAATATTCGAATTCTTTCATCTTAAAGTAGGGGGGTATAAGAGAAGAAACAGTTATCTTTATTATCCCTGGTGGAGAGTGGTATGCGTATAAAAAGTTCACTTCTTCTTGTTGTTGCGTGCGCATTATTAGATCAAGATAATCATGTTTTGCTAACACAACGTCCTCAAGGAAAATCACTGGCTGGTTTATGGGAGTTTCCTGGTGGAAAGGTTGAGCAAGGTGAAACTCCAGAAGCATCATTAATTCGTGAGTTAGAAGAAGAGCTTGGTGTACATGTTCTGCCAAATAATTTATTACCTTTAATATTTGCAAGCCATAGCTATGAAACATTTCATCTCTTAATGCCATTGTATCTTTGCTCCCAGTATGAGGGAGTTGCGCAAGGACGAGAAGGGCAAAATTTAAAATGGATTTTTATTGGTGATCTTGATAAATATCCTATGCCTGATGCTGATAAGCCATTAGTTCAGGTATTAAAAAAATTCCTTCTTTAAATGTGTATAAAAAGGAAATACTGCTTACCAATAGAGGTATCTGTTTCATGAAACATTGATGATAGGGAAACTTTGAGAGGATTCTTTCGAAAAAAAAGCATTGTGGTTGACGTTAAAAATTTTTTTTGCGTGACCATTTGGTTAATCATCATCGTGATGAATCTCTAAAACAATACATTGATTTGTTTTTAAAATTAATATGTTGCGCGCAATATGCGGTGCTTTAATGAAAGCTCTTTAGTAAATTGATTAATTCATTTTCACAATATTTAGAAAACGTGTAATGTTGCTACAGGTTTTTGAATGAATGTTGAATATAAGGTTTAAGAAAAGATCAAGCGATTAATTCTCTTCAGCATAAATAAATTCGAGAAAGTGCTTTTTCATTCATATTAAATCAACAATTAACCGTGATTCCTATTATTATTTTTTAAAGATTCAAAATGGACTCCTGGAAGAATCTGACAGCAGAGGTACTTGCCGATTATGTTCATATAAGAAAATGATTACATTTCCTGAGTTGGTCGACGTTTTTCTACGGGATATTTATGTTTTTTAGCGATACGTGTAATTGCTTCTTCCAATGGCTCGATCATAACGTTCATAGAATAGCCGTTTGCGTGGATGATATTTTCATGATCAATCATAATGGCAACATGACCTTCCCAAAAAATCAAATCGCCCCGTTGTAGTTTATCGCTGTCTGTAAGTGCCCTACCTATAGTTTTTTGCTGCATGCCGGTATCACGTAAAACCATTTTTCCAGTCATCATCATGGAGAGTTGGACCAGACCTGAGCAATCAATTCCAAAACCGCTAACACCACCCCAAAGATAAGGCGTGCCGATAAAAGTTTCCGCGACTGTAACATAATCTTCGTACACTCGCCCTATGGGACTGAGATGGCGGGTAATAATTGCTTTTCCGCTTTCAAGGATAGAATACATTGTATCGCGCACTTCTGTTTCATCAACAACACTTACTTTGCTTCCCATGGATAAGGGGTATTCCATTGGTCCACGTAAGTCAGCTTGTAAATATTGAAAAGTGCGTGGTACTGAAACAATATGCGTTTGTTTTATCGTTGATGCGTAAAGAACTGTTGTATCAATATAGCCGACATAACCATCTTTGAGTGACTGACCCCAAGACATAACCTCTCCTTGTTCAAAGATGAGGAGCTCTTCTCCTAATAAGCATTCTGTTTGTCTTTCGCTTTTTTTGTCATTTTCTTTAAATAGTCCAGCGACAGCTGTATGAACGCGTTTTTTTTCCCCTTGAACAAAATGTTGAGCTGCAATTTCCGTTTTAAGACATTGATCTGCTGCATCATTTCCAAATGCATACAACCTTGGATCTTTAGAGAGCATCTCTTTACCTTTCCTTGTTTTAACTTATCTTTAACTATGTTTAGACACATCACTTAAAAGGGGATGAAGCTCTCGAATAAAGCCCTCCTTGAAAGTGATAAGCAATCGTTTTCTGAAGCTTTAGATTATCCCTCTTTGTGAACATTTTGTGTTAAGATTAATTTTTAAAAAGGTTATAAAGAGCACGAATAACTTGTGCGGAACCACCAACGGGATAGCCCGGTTTTTCTTTTGGGACCCATCCATAAAGGTCAAAATGCGCAAAATGTTTGGCTTTTTCAACAAAAGAATTGAGAAATAAAGCAGCGACTATGGAGCCAGCAAAGCTATTTCCAGTTATATTGTTAAGGTCAGCAATTGGTGATGATAACATTTCCTGATAGGGTTTCCAAAGTGGCATTCGCCAAAGAGGGTCGGAAACAGAGTGAGCAGATTGAGAAATTTGTTGCGCCCATACTGAATCATTACAATAAAATGCGGGAAGATCTGGTCCTAATGCTATATGCGCTGCTCCTGTTAAAGTCGCCATGCAAAGCATAAATTGTGGACTTTCTTCATCACCATAGGCGAGTGCATCGGCAAGGACAAGCCGACCTTCAGCATCTGTATTGCCAACTTCAACAGTTAAACCTTTACGACTTTTGAGAATATCGCCTGGTCGGTAGGCATTGGCAGAAATTGCATTTTCAACGGCTGGAATCAAAACACGGAGCCGGAAGGGTAGTTTGGCATCCATGATAAGCTTAGCCAGTCCCAAAACATGTGCACCTCCTCCCATGTCTTTTTTCATAAGCAACATGTTATTGGCTGATTTAATATCGAGCCCCCCAGTATCGAAGGTTACGCCTTTGCCAACCAACGTTATTTTAGGGTGATTTTCTTGCCCCCAGTGTAGCTCAATCAGCCGTGGTGCAGTGCTGCCAGCGCGTCCCACGGCATGAATCATCGGAAAATTGTGTGTTAAAAGCTTATCTCCACGAATACTTTCGACACAAGCACTATAGGTTTTTCCCAGTTGGCGTGCTTCTTTCTCAAGGATGTCAGGATTCATGTCATTGGCTGGAATATTGATGAGATCACGGACAAAAAAGACAGTTTCATAAAGACGTTGAAGCTCGTTCAGATCAACTGTGTCATTGACATGAATCGAGAGTGACTTGAGGGAGGAATTTTGACGATAGCGGTTGAATTGATAGTTTCCGAATGCTAACCCAAGATAGGTATTGATTTCATGGGATGCTGCTCCCTTTAAATGCCACTGACCAGCGGGGAGGTTTTTAGCAAGAAGCCCTGTGATAAAAGGCTTATCACCATTGCCGAGTCCAAATAAAACTTTTTTTAAATGCCCTGTTTCATGAGGAACGAAGAGTATTTGTCCCGCTTTACCAGTAAAATCATTAACTTGCATCCATGCAATTGTTGACGCATCAAGGGATAAATCCGCAAGACTTGTTGGACTTACCAAGAAGATAGGACAACTCTTATCGGCACGTATTGAGGTGAAATGAATGTGGGGTAGAGGCATATTTAAAAAATCCTTATAGCTGTCGAAGTGCGACATATTCGACCAAATGATTTTTTCCCTTTCGTAGAATGAGATTAGACCGTGGTCGTGTTGGCAATATATTCTCTTGTAAATTTTTCAAATTAATCGTTTGCCAAAGTTTCTCAGCAATTTTTAAAGCTTCCTTTTCATTGAGCAGTGTATAACGATGAAAATAAGATTCAGGATTTTGAAAAGCTGTTTTACGCAAACGTTCGAAGCGTTCCAAATACCAGTGACGAATCACTTCTGTTTCAGCATCTACATAGATTGAAAAATCAAAAAAGTCCGAAACGAAAGGAATAATTTTTCCATCTTTAGGAAGATTACTGACTTGTAGCACATTAATACCTTCAACAATTAAGATATCTGGACGGTCGATGGTAATAGTTTGATTTTCTAAAACATCATAGGCTGTATGCGAATAAAGCGGGGCACTGATATTACCAATTCCAGCTTTGATAGCAGAAAGAAAGCACAGCAATTTTTTAATGTCATAAGAGTCAGGAAATCCTTTACGATTCATGCGATTTTTTTGCCGTAAGACAGCGTTAGGATAGAGAAAACCATCAGTTGTAATTAGATCAACTTTAAGACTAGATGTCCGACGTTTCAAAAGTTCTTGAAGAATACGAGCGGTGGTTGATTTTCCTACCGCGACAGAGCCGGCAATTCCAATGATAAAGGGGGTTTTTCTGGTACCTTCTTGATGCAAAAACTGTTGACGTTTTTGAAAGAGTTTCTGTACTGCTTCAACATGGCATGATAAAAGACGCGATAAGGACAGATAAATGCGTTGCACTTCTTCAAGATCAATTGGATCGTTAATTGAGCGTAAACGTTTAATTTCATCAAAGGTTAAAGTGAGTGGTGTATCCGCACGAAATTGAGACCATTCCCGTGCAGTAAAGACACTATAGGGTGAATACCGATCAGAAATGGACTTGACTAGCTTATCTTCTTGATCAATTTTTGAGAGGGTTGTATCAGTCATTTGTATTGGTCGAAATTTTTTTGCCGCAGTAATTGATGAAGAATAGATAGGTGGGCTGTTTTGTATTCAAATGAACTTTATTTTGCATGTTCTCATCTTTAAAATGATAGATAATCTTTCGTTAACTGATAGTCCAGTCATTCCAATGTGCATTGATTTGTGCCAATGATAGTTTTTGTGCCAAAAAAGCCCATAAAAGTAAACGTGCTTTTACTGCTGATAAATAACCAGACATGAGAGCTCCAGAGGCAATCATATCGACTTCTGAACCTTTATAACCATAAGTTGTACGGGTTGTTGAGCCAGTGCAGGTACGGCTAGCGATAATGATCGGAATTTTTTGAGCATATTGTCGCACGATATCTGCTTCTTCAAAACTGCAGTGTCCTGATCCAAAACCGGCAATGACAAGTCCAGCATAATGCCCGCTTTCAAGGCAGAATTTCATTAACTGTGTACCAGAGGATAAAGAAGAGTATAAAAGTGCAACTTGGTGATCGTCGTTTTGAGGAAGGTCAAATGTTGTCGGGAAAAAATTTCGATCATTAAAATAAACCAGTTTTCCTTCCAAAATAGTACCTAAAATACCTGTTAGCCCTGACTGAAATGTCTCGATTTTGACGGTATGGCTTTTCTGGACCCAATAAGGTGAGTGAATGGTATCATTGATTACAACTAAAACACCTCTGTTACGACTTTTTGGATGAGCGGCAACGCGGGTTGCTGCTAAAATATTAGCGGGTCCATCAGCGCCTGCTTCACAGGGTATACGCATAGCACCAGTTACAATGAGTGGTTCAGCTTTATTCCAGTAAAGGGAAAGAAAAAAAGCCGTTTCTTCCAGTGTATCAGTACCTTGGGCTAAAACAACACCTTCTGCGCCAGCTTTTATTTGTTGTTTTGCCCATTCTATGATTTCAAAAAGAATTTTGAAAGATAAAGATCCACTCGGTAATTGTGTTAGTGTTTGCGCATGAATATCAGCAATGTTATTTAAATCAGGAACACTTTTGATGAGTATATCTGAGGTTAAAGTCGGTTGCATTTGTCCAAAACTGTCAGCAGCCATTGCAATTGTTCCGCCTAATGTTCCTATGGCTATTTTTTTCATAATTTTTCCTCTAAAAGGTGTAAACTATTTACATCAAGTTATTTAGCAACAATTTGCATTGACAACAATGATGTCATTTTTTTATTCCAACAAATTGAGTTGTGCTGAATCATTGTGTTTTATTGTATATGTTCTTAAATAAGGATGATAGTAATTGGATTTTACATTTGATGAAGAGAAATCAATATTAAGGAGTTTCCTTATGGCAGGACATAAGCCAGACATAATGTATGGTACAACTATTATTACTGTAAGGAAAGGTGGCAAAGTTGTGATAGCCGGTGATGGTCAGGTCTCATTTGGGCAGACGATTATGAAAGGCAATGCACGCAAAGTGCGTCGCCTTGGGAAGAGTGGGACGGTGATCGCTGGTTTTGCGGGTGCTACAGCAGATGCTTTTACATTGCTGGAAAGATTGGAAACGAAGCTTGAACAATATCCCGATCAGCTCATGCGTGCATGTGTAGAACTTGCAAAAGACTGGCGAACAGACCGCTATTTGCGTCGCCTCGAAGCAATGATGCTTGTGGCTGATAAGAAAATAACTTTAGCTTTAACAGGGCTTGGTGATGTTTTAGAACCAGAAGACGGAATTATGGCAATTGGTTCTGGAGGCAATTTTGCTCTTTCAGCTGCGTGGGCACTCGTAGATATGAATTTGGATGCAGAAACCATTGCCCGTAAAGCTATGGATATTGCCGCTAAAATTTGTGTTTATACCAATGATCATTTCACAATTGAAACATTGGATGCAGAATTATCTTCTTTAGAGAAAGCTATTTGAATGTGTATTGTATTTTCTCCTCGTGAAATTGTTTCTGAACTTGATCGTTTTATTATTGGCCAAAATGATGCCAAACGTTCTGTGGCTATTGCACTGCGGAATCGATGGCGTCGACAACAACTTGATGGTCCGATGCGTGAAGAGGTTATGCCCAAAAATATTTTGATGATAGGACCAACAGGTGTTGGTAAAACAGGTATAGCGCGTCGATTAGCAAAACTTGCTGGAGCACCTTTCGTTAAAGTAGAAGCGACTAAATTTACTGAAGTTGGTTACGTGGGGCGTGATGTTGAGCAAATTATTCGTGATCTTGTTGAGATTGCCATTTCTCTTGTGCGTGAAAAAAAACGGGATGAAGTAAAAGTAAAGGCTCACATTAATGCTGAAGAGCGTGTTTTAGATGCTCTTGTTGGTAAAACAGCAAGCCCCGCTACCCGTGATAGTTTTCGCAAAAAATTGCGTGAAGGTGAACTGGATGAGAAAGAGATTGAGATTGAAGTAGCTGATAATAACAGCAATAGCGCTTCGACCTTTGATATTCCTGGTATGCCTGGTGCACAAATGGGAATTATGAATTTGTCAGAAATTTTTGGCAAAATGGGAAGTCGTATAAAAGTTCGCAAAACGACAGTAAAGGATTCTTTTAAGCCACTTATTGATGATGAATCTGAAAAACTTCTTGATCAAGATCAAATTATTCAAGAAGCACTTCGTGTTGCTGAAAATGATGGGATCGTTTTTATCGATGAGATTGATAAAATTGCAACCCGAGATGGTGCGGTAAGTGCTGCTGTTTCACGTGAGGGAGTTCAACGGGATCTTTTGCCTTTGGTGGAAGGAACAACAATTGCCACAAAATATGGGCAAATCAAAACAGATCATATCCTTTTTATTGCATCAGGTGCGTTTCATGTTTCCAAGCCATCTGATTTATTGCCAGAACTTCAAGGCCGTTTGCCCATCCGCGTAGAACTGAATCCTTTAACACGGGAAGATTTAC
This sequence comes from Bartonella quintana, assembly GCF_009936175.1. Classification (NCBI taxonomy): domain Bacteria; kingdom Pseudomonadati; phylum Pseudomonadota; class Alphaproteobacteria; order Hyphomicrobiales; family Bartonellaceae; genus Bartonella; species Bartonella quintana. The sequence continues at coordinate 254,861 of NZ_AP019773.1, forward strand.
GACGTATTCTGACCGAACCTGAAGCCAGTCTGATTAAGCAATATATTGCTTTAATGGCAATGGAGGAGGTTCGTTTAGAAATCACAGATGATGCGATTGACGCTCTAGCAGATATTGCGGTGGATTTAAATGCAAGGATTGAAAACATAGGGGCACGTCGTTTGCAAACGGTGATGGAGCGCGTTTTGGATGAGATTTCTTTTACTGCACCTGATAAAGCAGGGACATCGTTTAAAATTGACGCTGCTTATGTCAGACAATCTATAGGCGATCTTGCTGCTGATTTAGATCTTTCACGTTTCATTCTTTAGAGTGATCTCTTGTTTTTGTTTAACGGTGTGCTTCGATAATTTTGAAGCCGGAGGTTTGGTGTATCAATACCGTGCGAAAAAGGTTTTTTAACAAGGTTTCATAAGGCAGGTGGCGGTTAGCAACAAGAAGCAAATGACCACCTGGCTTTAGATATTTTGCGGCATTTATAATAAAATGCTGTCCTAATGAAACATCCGTAGTTTGTTGCGTATGAAATGGCGGATTTGAAATGATTGTATCATATAGATTTGTGATTGGTTCATGTAAAAGATCATGCCAATAAAAATGAACCGGAAGAGAAGCCTTTATATGCTTGAGGTGCTTTTTGGCTGCTTCTAAAGCATTGTAGTCGGCTTCATAGAGGTCGAGAGCAGTTAATTTTTCACTTCTTTCAAGTGCAGCGTGAGAAAGAAAGCCCCAGCCAGAACCAAAATCGGCAGTCTTTCCAGCAATAACTTTGGGCATATGCAGAGCAAGTGCAGCAGATCCTGGGTCAATACGACCATGAGAGAACATGCCAGAAGTGGTTTGAAATTTATTTTCAAAAGTAAGCGGTAGTGAGCGCAAATGTACAATGTTTTGTTTATCTATCTGTTGTGGAACTTGAATCCAGAAGACAAGACCATGATTTTTAGACAATTTACCGGTGATGGGTACAATAGTTTTGACCCATTTCATCATTGATGCAGCACCGGTAGTTTTATTTCCACCGATAACAATCCACCCACCAGGTTTAACACATTCTAATAAATCAAGAAAACAATTTTGATTAAAACCACGATATTTGCTCAATTGCAAAAGTGCACCATCATAGGTGAAAGTTTGATCTATTTGAGGAGAGCAGCGAAATCGAGCATTGGAAAATTTTAAAAAATCTGGTCGCCAAGGCGTTATAACTTCTAAGTTTTTTGCCCATTTAGGAGCGGGGATTTCCGTTAAACCAAAACTTAGCCAAAATTGGCTTGAATCAGGATAGAGGAGTCCATGGTTTTCAAAAGGCAAAAATAATAACACATATGGTTCCTTCAAAGAAAAATGCCATTCCAATTTGGGCTGGCATTTCATTTCATAGTAAGAAGGGGAGATTATTCTTCTTTTTTCTTACGAAGGCGTTTGTTTTCGGGGTTATTTTTTGTATCAGCATACTTTTCTTTTTCTGCTTTTATCGAATTATCACCAGTAATTTCTTTTCCGGTCTGTTGGTCGACAATTTTCATCGATAACCGAACTTTACCACGCTCATCAAAGCCCATCAATTTAACCCAAACTTTATCGCCTTCTTTAACAACATTCGTTGTTTTTGTGACACGTTCTGTTGTAAGTTGAGAGATATGAACGAGCCCATCACGTGAGCCAAAGAAATTTACAAATGCGCCGAATTCTGCAGTTTTTACAACTGTTCCTTGGTAGATACCACCAACTTCAGGCTCGTCAACAATTGAATGGATCCAGCGCTTTGCTGCTTCAATGGTTCTAGCATCGGCAGAAGCGATTTTAATTGTTCCATTATCTTCAATATTAATTTTAGCTCCAGTTTGTTCCACAATTTCTCGAATTACTTTGCCGCCAGAGCCGATAACATCGCGTATTTTATCAACAGCAATGTTCATAACTTCAATGCGTGGAGAAAATTCACTAAGTTCATCACGCGCACTGGTTAAAGCTTTGGCCATTTCATTGAGAATATGAATCCGGCCATCTTTGGCTTGCTCAAGTGCGATTTTCATAATCTCTTCGGTAATACCATCAATTTTTATATCCATTTGTAAAGCAGTAATACCATTTTTTGTCCCCGCTACTTTAAAATCCATGTCTCCGAGATGATCTTCATCTCCTAAAATATCAGACAGAATGGCGAAGCGTTCCCCTTCTTTAATCAAACCCATGGCAATACCTGCAATAGGGCGTACCAGAGGAACACCGGCATCCATGAGAGCAAGTGAAGTTCCGCAAACTGTTGCCATTGAAGAGGATCCATTGGATTCAGTGATTTCTGAGACAGCACGAATGGTATAAGGAAAAGATTCCTTAGTTGGCAACATAGGATGAATGGCACGCCACGCCAGTTTGCCATGTCCGATCTCGCGGCGACCAGGAGAGCCAAGACGTCCTGTTTCACCTACTGAAAATGGTGGAAAATTGTAATGAAGGAGGAATGTTTCTTTATACATACCCGTTAAAGAGTCAACATATTGTTCATCTTCACCGGTTCCTAGTGTTGCAACGACAATTGCTTGTGTTTCTCCACGAGTAAAGAGTGCTGATCCATGTGTTCGGGGTAAAATACCAACTTCCGATTGTATAGGACGTACTGTTGAAAGGTCGCGCCCATCAATACGCTTTTTCGTATCAAGAATGTTTGAGCGAACAATTTTTGCTTGCAACTGTTTGAAAACTGTTGCGATTTGGTCTGCACTAAATTTACAGTTTTCTTCTGTTTCTGACATAAATTTATTGATGATTTCTGTTTTAAGTACATCAATTGCAGTAGAACGTTCCTGTTTATCAGTAATTGTATAAGCTTTTCGGATGTCTTGTTCGACCATTTCCAACATAGCTGTTTCAAGATCAGAGAGATCTTCGGGAATAAAGTCGCGTGGATCTTTTGCGGCAACTTCAGCAAGCTTGATGATAGCATCAAGAACGGGTTGAAAGCCTTTGTGCCCAAACATGACTGCACCCAACATGATGTCTTCAGGTAATTCTTGTGCTTCTGATTCAACCATCAACACAGCACTTTCTGTTCCAGCAACAACAAGATCGAGTTTTGATTCAGGCATTTCATCAATATGGGGATTGAGAATGTATTGCTTGTTACAGTAGCCGACACGAGCACCAGCAATGGGGCCCATAAAAGGAACACCTGACAGAGTTAATGCGGCAGAAGATGCAATCATAGCAAGGATATCAGGATTATTTTCGAGATCATATTGTATAACGGATACAATGACTTGCGTATCATTTTTATAGCCGTCAGCAAAGAGGGGACGAATTGGACGATCAATTAAACGTGAAATCAATGTTTCACTTTCAGTAGGCCGGCTTTCACGTTTTAAATAACCACCGGGTATTCTGCCAACAGCATAGAATTTTTCTTGATAATTAACAGTGAGTGGAAAAAAGTCCTGGTCTGGTTTTGGGTTTTTTGCTGACACAACGGTTGCTAAGACAATGGTTTCACCGTAGGTGGCAATTACTGCACCATCAGCTTGACGCGCTATTTTCCCCGTCTCGAGGGTGAGTGGCCGACCGGCCCATTCAATTTCTATCTTATGCGTTTTAAACATTTTTTATCCTTAATGACCAGTGTTCACATCTCTAGGTGCTCACATTCTGGTTTTGCGTAGCATATCTTAAAGCTATGGGCAGGACAACAAAACACTTCTGTCTTTCGCGAAAAGAGAGGAATAAACCGCAATTTAAACGCGAAGCAACCAGCAATCCTACACCCATGATGGTTACTCATCAGTTTTTAAAGTTTTTAACTAAAAGCAGCAAGCTGAAAAAATGGGTGGATTTTTGTAGAATACCACCCACTCATTTTTCTTTTAGCGACGCAAACCTAATTTCTTGATAAGTGTCTGATAACGATTTTGGTCAATTTCTTTAAGGTAATCAAGTAGACGGCGACGTTGAGACACCATCTTCAAAAGACCACGACGAGAATGGTTATCCTTTTTGTGGAATTTAAAATGGTTCGTCAAATTAGAAATACGTTCAGAAAGTACAGCAATCTGCACTTCTGGTGATCCTGTATCACCGGCTTTATTTGCGTATTCTGCGACAAGAGCTTGTTTACGTTCAGCTGTAATCGACATCGTATTATCCTTTCAAAAAACGAAGAAAAAAGTCACCCACAGCCGAGATGTCGTTCAGCAAGGGTCTACGAAAGAACAAGAAGAGTCAAAGACTCTTACTTGCTCTGGCATTTATACAGAAAAGGAGGTTAAAATACTAGTCCTTGAAAGCATCTTGAAGATCTTCTTTAATAAAGGCTTTTATTTTGAAAGATTGATTTTAATAATGTTTTATGAAAATTTTTAAAGAATTATGCATCCTTTTGTTACAAAAATTGCTGTTTAATAGAATGTGTGTGGTAAAAAAAGCGATAGAATACCGATTTGGAGGCAAAAGATGCAGAGTATTTCAACATTGGAACTTTTTCGTAATTCGGTATTTCGAAATTTATGGCTATCCACGCTTGTTTCTAATTTAGGGGGGCTCATACAGGCTGTAGGGGCAGGTTGGTTAATGGCGTTAATCGGTTCTTCGCATTCCATGGTTGGGCTTGTTCAAAGTGCTACAACATTACCACTTGTTATGTTTTCTCTGATGGCAGGAGCATTAGCTGACAATTTTAATCGGCGTCAAATTATGTTGTGTGCGCAGATTATGATGATGGTTATATCAATGAGTTTGGCTGGTTTAGCTTATATGGGGGTTCTAACACCTTGGCTTTTATTATGCTTTACGTTTTTAATTGGGTGTGGAACTGCCTTTTATAATCCTTCGTGGCAGGCAACAATAGGAGATATTGTGAGTAGGGAAAACATTCCTGCTGCCGTTAGTTTGAACAGTGTCGGTTTTAATTTGATGCGTAGTGTAGGTCCTGCTATTGGTGGTGCCATCATTGCTACTCTGGGCGCAGCCACAGCTTTTTTGTTCAATGCGGTAAGTTACATTCCTTTAATTGGTGCTTTGTTTTTATGGAAACAGAGCTATAAAAATAACCTCTTGCCACGCGAGAGACTTTTAGGGGCTGTCTCAGATGGTTTGCGTTATGTTGTGATGTCACCTAATCTTCTAAGTATTATGGTCAGAGCGTTCCTTTTTGGTTTTGGGGCGATTTCGATTTTGGCACTCTTGCCAATTGTTGTGTATAAAATTCTTGGAGGAAATGCACTTCTTTATGGTACATTGCTCGGTTGTTTTGGTCTGGGAGCGATGACAGCAGGCCTTATTAATTCATCTGTACGGCATTATTTTCGTTCAGAGACGATTATTGCAAGTGCATTTATTGGTTTTGCTTTTTCCTGCTTTTTTTTAGCAATGAGCCGTTCGCTCATTGTAATCCATATTGCTTTATTTCCTGCAGGTTTATGTTGGGTTTTGGCTTTATCGCTTTTTAATACATCTGTACAACTTTCTACACCGCGTTGGGTTGTTGCACGTGCTTTGGCACTTTATCAAACGGCATCTTATGGGGGTATGGCTGTTGGAAGCGCAATTTGGGGGGGGCTGGCTGATGGTTATTCCCCAACCGTTACTTTGAGTATTTGTTCTCTATTTTTGATTTTTGGAGCTCTTGCGGGGATAAAGTTTAAAATTCAGGAAATTCCCCAGATTGATCTGGATCCCCTTGACCATTTCAGAGAACCAGAGCTTTTACTCGACCTAGAAGCAAGAAGCGGTCCGATCATGATTATGATTGATTACCAAATTCATGAAAATGATCTTGAAGAATTTCTCAAAGTGATGACACGTCGTCGTCATATTCGTTTACGTGATGGAGCTCGCCAGTGGGTTCTTTTACGTGATCTTGAAAGGCCTGAATATTGGACAGAAGTTTATCATATGCCAACATGGGTAGATTATTTGCGCCATAATCACCGTCGCATAAAAGCAGATGCAGAAGTGAATAAGCTTCTGCGTCACTTAAATTGTGCACCTAACGGTATAAGAGTACACCGTATGATTGAGCGGCAGACAATACCGCATGCCAGTGAGATGCATTTAAAGCCTTCTGCTGACCAGTTACTTTGATGGTAAGAGTTGAGTATAGAATGAGAAGGGCTTCATTCTTTATTCTTTGTTATTGAGAGATGAAAATATAGAGTGTTATAAAAAAGAACGGATTAAATTGTGAAAATCCCCGTTGGCTTGAACTGGCTTTGTCAAGAGTACCGACAGCAAGTTGGCCTTTGTAGAGGACGCAAGCCTCATCTTTATCAATAGGTGCATTGTGACCACAAAGGGGCATTGACTTACCCGCTATGACTCACTGTGCTTGTGTTTCACTAAGGGTATAATGAGAGAGACATTTCAGTGCGGCGCCCGTTTCAATTAAGAGTTCATCAAGTTTTGTAAAATTTCTTTCAGAAGGAGTGCCATTTTCATTTATTGCAATTTTATCTAGCGCTACTGCTTTTAGTTCTTCCCATGTAATGAGATCATCTTCACAAAAAGGTGCCACTGTGGTACGTCTTAAATCAGCAATATGCCCATAACAACCGAGATCACGTCCCATATCGCGGGCTAAAGAGCGCACATACGTTCCTTTTCCGCAGGTTATTTCAAAGACAGAACGTTCTCGGGTAGGAGTTTCTATTAATTTAAAAGTTTCTATTTCCACTTGGCGTGGTGGAATTTCAACAACTTTGCCCTCACGTGCTAAATCATAGGCGCGGTTGCCGGTAATTTTAATTGCTGAAAATTGTGGGGGTGTTTGCAAAATAACACCTGTATATTGAGGAAGTAGAGCGAGTATCTCTTCTTGTGTTGGACGTTTAGAAGATATGTGCGTTATTTCACCCTCTAGATCATCTGTTGAGCGCTCTTCCCCCCAAGCGATATGAAAACGGTAGGTTTTTGTGCCTTGCATAACGTAGGGAACAGTTTTGGTTGCTTCCCCCAATGCAATTGGCAGGAGACCAGAAGCAAGGGGATCAAGCGTACCTGCATGTCCGGCTTTTTGCGCATGAAAGAGCCATTTAATTTGTGAGACAGCTTCTGTTGATCTCATTCCTTTTGGTTTATCAAATATTACCCAGCCAGAAACAGGACGACCTCTTTTTTTGCGTTGCCGTACCATGTTTTAATCCTTAAATTCATCATTATGGTGAAGATCGCGTGCTACTTCAGGTGAGCGGAGTAGAGAATCTATTTTTGAAAAGTTATCAAAGCTGGTATCAAGTCGAAAACGTAGTTCAGGCATGTATTTCATTTGTCGCAACGAATAACTGATTTCTCTGCGGATAAAACGGCTATGTTTATTGAGAACATTCACAACATCAGTAGGAGAAACGTTATGAAGAGTACTGAGTGATGAAACAAAGCAGGTGGCAATTTTTAAATCTGGTGACATACGTACTTCAGCAACAGAAATCACTATATTTTTCAAAAGATCATCAAGTAAAATACCTTGCTGCAGTTTATAAGCTACCGCATGACGTACTTGCTCTCCCACTCTTAGTTGCCGTTGTGATGGCCCTGCATTTTTCATCGAAGTTTTACCTTTATGACAATTCTTCTTCCCCTGAAAACCTTAAAAAAAATAAGAAAGAACAGAGGCATTGCACGTAAAATCCAATAACTTTTTTACAGAAAATATTGCTATTGGATTATTTTATAATGTGCGATTAATATGTTCGATGCGGAAGATCTCTATGGTATCTCCTGCACGTATGTCTTCATAGTTTTCGAATGCTATTCCACATTCTTGACCACTTTGTACTTCACTGACTTCATCTTTGAAGCGTTTGAGTGTTTTAAGTTTTCCTTCGTGAATGACAATATTATCGCGGATAAGGCGGACACCAGCTCCCCGTTCTATTTTACCCTCTATAACACGACATCCAGCGACTTTTCCAATTTTTGTAATATTAAAGACTTCCAGAATTTCAGCATTACCGAGGAAAGTTTCACGCTGTTCTGGTGAAAGCAATCCTGACATAGCAGCTTTTATATCGTCAACCAGATCATAAATGATGTTATAATAGCGAATTTCAATTCCTTGTGTTTTAGCTAAAGCACACGCTTGTTTATTAGCTCGAACATTAAAGCCAATCACGGCAGAGTTGGAAGCTTCCGCAAGAGAAATATCACTTTCAGTGATACCTCCAGCACCAGAATGGACAATGCGCGCCCGTACCTCTTCATTCCCAAGTTTTTCTAATGCTGAAGCGATTGCTTCAATTGAGCCCTGAACATCTCCTTTAACAATAAGAGGAAATTCTTTGACACCAGTGGTTTGTAACTTTGTCATCATCTGCTCAAGAGAACTTCGAGAACCCGTTTGCCGAGCTACAGCTTTATCACGTGCTAATCGCTGACGGTATTCAGCAATTTCCCGTGCTTTTGCTTCATGAGTGACAACAGCAAAACGGTCACCAGCTTGTGGTGTTCCTTGCATGCCCAAAATTTCGATAGGTGTAGAGGGAACTGCTTCTTTGACATGGCGACCATGGTCGTCAATCAAGGCACGTACACGGCCCCATTCATTGCCAGCGACAATAATATCAGAAGGATGTAATGTGCCTTTTTGGACAAGAACTGTCGCAACAGATCCACGACCCCGATCCAATTTGGCTTCAATAACAACACCCTCTGCGGTTCGTTTTGGGTCTGCTTTTAGATCAAGAAGTTCAGCTTGAAGGAGAATAGCTTCGAGAAGCTTAACAAGGTTTTGACCGGTTTTAGCAGAAACTTCGACTTCCAAAGTTTCTCCGCCCATAGTCTCAACAAACACTTCGTGTTGCAGAAGTTCTGTACGTACTTTTTGCGCATCAGCAGCTGGTTTATCGATTTTGTTGATGGCAACAATAATGGGGACACCAGCTGCTTTTGCATGATTAATTGATTCAACGGTTTGCGGCATGACGCTATCATCAGCAGCGACAACCAGAACGGCGATATCCGTAACACGAGCCCCACGAGCGCGCATAGCTGTGAAGGCGGCATGTCCAGGTGTATCAATAAAGGTAATTTTTTGACCGTTTTGTTCTACTTGATACGCACCAATATGCTGCGTAATACCACCTGCTTCACCAGAAACAACATTCGCTTTTCGAATAGCATCAAGAAGGGAAGTTTTTCCGTGGTCAACATGGCCCATAATTGTTACAACTGGTGGACGCGGCTGCATCTTTTGAGGATTATCAGCGATATTAAAGATGCCCTCTTCTACGTCAGATTCTAAAACACGTTTAACAGTGTGGCCGAATTCAACGGCAATGAGCTCGGCAACATCTGCATCAATAACATCGCCTGGTTTCATCATTTGTTCCTGTTTCATCAGAAATTTAATCACATCAACGGAACGTTCAGCCATACGCTGTGCGAGTTCTTGAATGGTAATGGTTTCAGGAATAACAACTTCGCGGGAAATCTTTTCTTTTGGTTCTTGGTTTTGTGCACGTTTAAATTTTTCTTGCCTGCGGCGCATTGCAGCCATTGAGCGTCCACGCACGCTTCCTTCTTCGTCCAGTGCACTATTGAGAGTAAGTTTTCCACGACGTCGTTCGTTAGCACCTTTTACAACTTTTGGTGTGCGCACTTCTGACTTAGCAGGGTTAGCACGTCGACTATGCCGATCGTCATTTTTGATTTCATCTGCTTTGCGTTTTTCAGTGACAGTTATATTTTTAGGTGTGATAGCGATATCTATCGGTTCTATTGAGGAGTGAGCAGAGGAAAGAGGTGAAGTCTGTACCGGTGGATTTTTTTCCTCTTTTTGTTCTTCTTGATGTATTTCTGTTTCTTGCACTGCTTGCCGCAAACTTTCTTCACGCTCTTTGATACGTCTTTCTTGTTCTTCGACTTTTTCACGCGTGATTCTTTCTTGGATGTGTGCTTCTTCTAACGCGCGAAGTCTTGCTTCCATTTCAGCTGATGAGAGATTGCTTTTGGCCATAGATGATTCACTAGGCTTAGCTTCTTCGAACCGTGGTTTAGAGCGTTGGGGTGCCACATGTGGTTTCGTAATTGGCTGTGGTGTTTCGGCTTTTTCATCGGTCCGCGTAATTTTGCGCCGCTTGGTTTCGACAACGACAGCCTTTGTACGACCATGGCTAAAATTTTGTTTGACCGTACTCGTTTCCAAGACTGACCTCTTTAGAGTCAGTGTCTTTTTGACTGTTGTTTTGTCGTTATTGTTTTCACTCATTTTATTTCCTTCACGGCTTGTACCGTCATCTCACCAGGCTTTGTGCTTGTCGTCACGATAGTCAATCAGTTTGTGTATTGTTTTGAGAAATCCTTCTGCAGCCTTCATATTCAATAAGGCCGCGTGCATCACAGAATGAGTTCCAAAAGCCATACGCATTTCATCACTTGTAAATAATGATGTGGTTTTTATGTTCTGATTTGTTTGTTGCTGTATTGTATGGATGGCTTGTAAAATTTTCCGCTTTCCATTTTCTGTAGCTTCTTTGGCATGAAGGACGAAAATGACTTTACCAGAGCGGATAGCTGCATCAACTTTGGTTGCTCCCATAACAATAACACCTGCTTTTCGCGCCATGGAAAGGCTGCCAAGAGCAGCTTTTAGCAAAAGCGTCTCCACAATATGTGCGAGGTTTGACGCAACTTCAACATCTGTTTTAAAACTTTTGTTAAAAGCTTTTTGTTTGATCGCTTCTTCAATGGCAGAACGGTGAGAAGAGACCCAGACGCCACGCCCAGGTAAATTGGATTTAAGATCAGGGACAATTTGATTATTGGGGCCAATAACAAAACGGATCAGCGCTTTTGCTGAAGAATTTTTTCTTGTCACAATGCAGGTCCGTTCATTCATTTAAAGTGTATCCTCGTTCAAATTATCTATTTTTTCATTTTCTGCAGAATTTTCTATTTTTGCAGGATTTTCTGTAATAAGATCAGCTTTGTCTATCCAGCCTGCTTGCACACGTGCAGCTAAAACCATAGCTTCTGCATCAAATCGTGTAATATCAAATGGGGTTAGGATACCAGAAAAATTCTGTGTTTGACCTTCCTTACGTTCTTTCCAGCCAGCCAAGTCGTCGACTGCATAGCCTGCAAAATCTTCTATTGTTTTTACACCATCTTCGCCAATAGCAACCAACATAGCATTTGTTATTCCAGGAAGCATTCGCAATTCATCAGAGACACCGAGTTTTTTGCGCTTTTCATCAAGTTCTTTTTCTTTGCGTTCTAGATATTCACGTGCACGACTTTGGATTTCAGCAGCAGTTTCATGATCAAAACCATCAATGGAAGCGATTTCTTCGAGATCAATATAAGCGATTTCTTCAATGGAGGAAAAGCCCTCTGATGCCATAACTTGCCCAATCATTTCGTCAACATCTAATGATTCCATAAACAATTTGCTGCGTTCGGTAAATTCTTTTTGACGGTTTTCAGATTCTTCCTGTTCTGTTAAAATATCAATATTCCATCCTGTTAATTGTGAAGCTAAACGAACATTTTGTCCACGCCGACCAATAGCAAGACTGAGCTGGTCATCAGGTACAATGACTTCGATACGTTCTACATCTTCATCGAGGACGACTTTGGAAACTTCTGCGGGTTGTAATGCATTGACAATAAATGTTGCAGCGTCAGGTGACCAAGGAATAATATCAATTTTTTCACCTTGTAACTCTGCAACAACAGCTTGAACACGACTTCCTCGCATCCCAACACACGCTCCAACGGGATCAATTGAACCATCGCGTGAGACAACGGCAATTTTAGCACGTGAACCTGGATCGCGTGCAACAGATTTAATTTCTATAATACCATCATAGATTTCTGGCACTTCCATGGTAAAAAGTTTTACCATAAATTGAGGATGTGTGCGTGAAAGAAAAATTTGCGGACCGCGTGGTTCGCGGTGCACATCACTAACAAAGGCACGAATACGATCTCCATAGTGGAAAGATTCACGTGGAATTAATTCATCACGTCGTACAATAGCTTCACCGCGTCCTAGATCAACGATAACATTGCCATATTCGACACGTTTTACCGTACCGGAAATAATTTCACCAATTTTATTTTTGAATTCTTCGTATTGTTGGTCACGCTCTGCATCACGGACCTTTTGTACAATAACCTGTTTAGCAGATTGCGCTGCGATGCGTCCAAAATCCATAGGAGGCAAAAGATCAGCAAAAAAATCACCAATTTTTGCATCTGCTTGTCGTTTGAGTGCGTCAGATAAAGTGATTTCAGTTGTATAATCCTCAACGATATCGACAATTTTAAGCAGACGTTGTAATTTAATTTCACCTGTTTTTGAATTGATCTCGGCATGGATATTGGTTTCTTGACCATAACGAGAGCGCGCCGCTTTCTGGATAGCATCGGCCATTGCAGAAATGACAATTTCCCGGTCGATCGACTTTTCACGTGCAACAGCATCTGCAATTTGCAGAATTTCAAGTCTGTTAGCGCTTGTAGCCATCGATTTTCTCCTTCTTTGTGCCCCACGATGGGCATTGATCTCAGTGATATTAATTCTTGTAATTTGATAATTGTTTTGAGACGTTAGGATTATCTTCTGAAATAAATTGTTGACTTAAATCTTTATTTTTTTTCAACGCATTGCGAATAAGTTCATCGGTAAGCACCAAATGTGCATCGATGATGTTATCAAAAGGAATAGCAATGTACATGGCTTCTCCGTAAGCGGCTTTATCGGTGTTTAAAGTAAGACCCTCTTGTGTGATATTTGCCAGTATCCCACGAAATTTTTTGCGCCCATCAATGGTTATTTTTGTTTCGATTTTCGCAATATGTCCTTGCCAATAAAAAAAATCAGATTTTCTAACCAATGGGCGATCAATTCCAGGAGATGAGATTTCTAAATGATATTTGCGTTCAATAACATTTTGTACATCAAGAAGGTGTGAAACAGTTCGACTAACAGTTTCGCAGTCTTCTATTGTCATGGAACCATCAGCACGCTCAACCATAATCTGAAGTGTTAAACCATTTTGCCCAAGGAGCTTTACACGAACCAAACGAAAATCTAAAGGCTTAAGCAATGGTATAACAAGAGCAGCAACAAATGCTTCGATGCCGGTTTCTTCAAATAAACGCGGTTCATCAATATCATTCATTTTTTCAGTTTTTCTCATACACTTTATCCAAGTCAACTTCATTAGTTTTATGATATAAAAAAAAGCGGGTCCAGACGGCCCACTCCTCATCATAAGACCAAGAATTTGCCCATTGATACTCTTAAATTCAAATTTTTTCAAGGTGTTTATAAGAAAAGTGTTTCATCATTTATTTCTTTATAAAAGTCAGATAGGCAGGTGTTCGTCCCTCTCGTAAAGCTTTTTCTTCATAGCGAGTGCCCGGCCATAGCGGATAAGGAGTTTTCCAATCCTTAAGATTTTCTGCTTCCCATTCAAAGCTATGATGGTGTGTAAAATAGTATAGAGTCCAGTTTGCATAACTGTCTATATCGGTGGCAAAGCGGAATTTTTTACCTATTTTAAGAACGCGAGCAACACGGTTAAGATTTTTCATGTTGATAAAGCGTCGTTTCCAATGCTTTTTTTTAGGCCATGGATCAGGATAGAAGAGGTCTATTCCATCAAGTGATGCATTTGGGAGCCAATCAAGGAGGTGTGTGGCATCATCGTCATAAAGGCGGAGATGATTTTGATGTTGTTTATGCTGTTCAAGAGACAACAACATTTTGGCCATGCCATTGATGAAGGGTTCTACGCCGATAAAACCGGTTTGTGGAAAATGTTCCATTTCATGAAGCAAATGTTCACCTCCACCAAAGCCAATTTCAAGCCGAACTTCTCTTACTTTGCTCGGAAATAAAGATGTTAGGTCTGGGGGTGCAGAATTATTTAAATCAATTTTAAGAGTTGGAAGAAGCATTTTTATACGCGCAAGTTGACTGTTTCGTAGCCGTTTTCCTTTTCGACGACCAAAAAAAGCTTCACTCAAATGCACTTTATGGTCAATCATGGTACTTTAATCATTGTTTGAAGTGTTTTAATGAGATCGGTTTTCTCCCATGAAAATGAACCATCACATCTTGGTTTACGTCCAAAATGACCATAAGCAGCTGTCTTGGTATAAATCGGTTTATTGAGATCTAAATGTTTTCGGATGCCTGTCGGTGAAAGGTCCATTATTTTGCGGATTGCTGCTTCAATAATACTTTCATCGACTTTTCCTGTTCCATGGAGATTAAGATAAATGGATAAAGGTTGTGCGACGCCAATTGCATAAGAGAGTTGAATGGTGCATCGTTCTGCTAAATTAGCTGCAACAATATTCTTAGCCAGATAGCGTGCGGCATAAGCTGCAGAACGATCAACTTTTGTCGTATCTTTGCCTGAAAAAGCGCCTCCACCATGGGGGGCTGCGCCTCCATAAGTGTCAACAATAATTTTGCGCCCTGTTAGCCCTGCATCGCTTTGGGGTCCACCGATAGCAAATTTTCCTGTTGGGTTAATGTACCAACTGCATTGATCAGAAATAGGAATATCATGTAAAGCTTGACGAATATAAGGTTCAACCACCGTACGGACTTTATTGGAATCCCAACTTTCATCTAAATGCTGTGTAGAAAGAACGATGGATGTTACCTCTATGGGCTTTCCATTTTTATACCGTATTGTTATTTGGCTTTTGGCATCTGGTCCTAATTTTCCAGTTTCTCCTTCTTTTTTATGGCGGGCTGTGGCAAGGAGTTTGAGAATCTTATGCGCATAATAAATTGGCGCGGGCATGAGATCTGGCGTTTCACGGCAAGCATATCCGAACATGATACCCTGATCACCTGCTCCTTCTTCACCATTCCGATCCATAGCATTATCAACTCCTCGTGCAATGTCAGCTGATTGGGGGCGCAAAAGAACATCAATTTTAACGGTTTTCCAATGGAAGCCTACTTGTTCATAGCCAATTGCACGAATAGCACGGCGTGCTACTGCACGAAAACGCGTAGGATTAATAAGTGGGAAACCAGATTCATCGTAGATAAACTTCTTATTTTTATCTCTTTTTAAAAGTGTATCAGGAACACGTACCTCACCAGCAATAACAACGCGGTTGACACTTACTAAAGTTTCGCAAGCGATTCGTACTAACCATGGATCAGTATTAGTTTTCTGAGCTTCTTTATAGATCATATCAACGATCTCATCGGAAATACGGTCGCAAATTTTGTCAGGGTGTCCTTCCGATACTGATTCACTCGTAAAAAGATAATCTTGATGCGGCATAGGAACTCCTTCAAAAAAGAAAACAAACTCTCTATTAAAGTTGCCCTTATTTGCCAATCCTATGACAAATCGTCAATGCTGATTTATAAGGTCAGAGAGAAAGGATATATTTTACTTATAGCTTATTTGTTAGATCTTCTTCAGAAAGTGCTTTTGCCAAATCAATGATTTTCCGACGTACCTTAGCATCAGATATATTCGTGAAAGCACGCATGAGTTGGATTCCTTCGCTGCTAGAGCAAAAATCCATAAAGTTGTTATCGCTTTCAGCAAAACCTTCGACATGTTGGGAGTCAATACCTTTATCAAAAAAGTAAGAAACAGGGACATCCATAATTTCTGCAATCGCTTGAAGACGGCTTGCACCAATACGGTTTGTCCCTTTTTCGTATTTTTGAATTTGCTGGAAAGTGATGCCTAGCTTTTCACCCAATTTTTCTTGGGTAAGTCCTAAAATATTACGACGTAAACGAATACGGGTTCCGACATAGATATCTATAGGATCGGGGTTTTTTTTAGTCTCGGTCATAATGCAACTCTTTAAATTTCTAGCACTTCACTTCTAAATCAACATCAGTTTTATGTGAGGTTGATTTATCATACAATAAGATACATGTAATAATTTTTCCCAACGTTAATGGTACGCATAACATGATACCGTACATGGGCATTTGATCATTTAAGCTGTTTTGTAGAACCAAAACCAATGCGGTATAGTAGCATAAGAATGAATAAAATGAAAGTAGAGAATATTCTGTATTCATTGTTCCATATGGGGATAACGGGTGATGGAATTGGCGAATCAATAACGCCAACAGCATTTTGTTGGAGAGCTACAATAATTCGTCCATAAGAATCAATGACAGCCGATATTCCATTATTGGCTGCTCGTATGAGGGGGATTCCCAGTTCAACTGCACGAAGTTGTGCTTGTTGAAGATGTTGGTAGGGGCCGGGTGTTATCCCAAACCAGGCATCATTTGTCACATTAATGATTGCTTGAGGAGGAGAGCCTTTAAAAGTCATTTCATTGGGAAATATTGCTTCATAACAAATTAGCGGAAGATATGAAAACCCGTTCGGCATCATAACAGTTTTGCGTATACTCGCAGCACTATATCCACCAATATTATCAGCAAGAGCATACAATCCAATTTTTTTGAATAAATTCTGATAGGGAAGATATTCACCAAAAGGAACCAGATGAAGTTTATCAGAAGTGTTTAAAATATCACCTTTAGCATTAATGACTGCAATTGTATTAAAATATTGTGTTTGTGCATGAAGAGGATCATTACTAGCACGTATAGCGCCAATAATAGCCCATTGTTTGGGCTTGAGAAAAGAGGCAATGTGCATTGTGATAACAGAGTTATCATAGAGAAGATAAGGAATGGATGCTTCAGGCCATACGATAAAGTCCGGTTCTGGATTCTGATCCGCTGTTGATGTTACACTCAGGTCCATGTGAGCTGCAAATATGGCTTCTCGTGTTGTATTGCTCAATTTTGTGTTTTGTTGGATAGAAGGTTGAATAATGCGTACCCAATGGCTATTCTTTTTGTAATCAGTTATGTTAGGTGCAGAATTGAGACGATAAAATCCAAAACCGCTGTGGGCTAATATAAGCGATAAGCAAAAAACAAGTGCCGATTTCTTTTTTTCATCCGTTAATAAAACAGTAGGTAAACTATAAATTAAAACGGCAAGAATATTCATTCCATAAAGTCCCAAGATTGCATCGGATTGCATGAACATAGGGGTTGGCATAATTGTGTAACCAAGAGCATTCCATGGAAAGCCTGTGAACAAGATAGAGCGCAACCATTCTGCTAGTCCCAGTGCAAAAGCCAAAACAAAAAAGCGTGCTATTCCTTTTGTCCATAACAAGCCGACAATGAAACCAGCAAAAAACCAATAAAGAGAAAGATAGAGGGGAGGGAAAAAAATAGCAAATGGCACTGCCCATCCAAAAGCAACAGGATCTGTCAACAAAGCATTACTCAGCCACCAAAGGCTGCAGATAAAATAACCAAAGCCAAAGGTTCCACAGCTTAAAGCGTAGATCAGAAGACATTTTTTTCTGTTTTGAATAGCACTTATTTTATCAAGTAAAACAATGAAGACAGGGAAAGTTAAAAAGCAGAGAGGTGTCAAATAAAAGGGTGGAAGTGCAAAAGATGAAAACCCACCACACAGAAACAGCACTGCTTGCCGTTTCCAACCAGTAACGGAAAGCGAAAAAACTATGAACCGGTTTAAAAACGCTTGGCTATTCTTTGGAGATGACATTTTGTTTAAACTTTTCATTCTCTTGAATACGAAAAATGCGCAATCGCTTAATCCGACGTTTATCAGCTTCTAAAATACGGAATCGATAACCTGGAACCGCTTCAATGACTTCACCTTTTGCAGGAATGCGATCAAGAATGGAGACAATCAAACCACCAATAGTATCAACTTCATCACCATATTCTCCTACGATAAAATCAGGACCAAGAGCTTTCTCCACATCTTCTAGTTCGGTTTTCGCGTCAACAAGCCATTTATTATTTGGTTCGCGCACGATAGCATTGTCAACATCATCATGTTCATCTTCGATATCACCAACGACCAATTCGACAATATCTTCCATAGAAACTAAACCATCTGTACCACCATGTTCATCAATTACCAAAGCCATTTGTGTTCGTGTGGTTTGCATACGTGTTAGTAATTTGCTTGCAAGCATGGAGCCAGGAACGAAGAGAACTGGTCGAATAAGATCTAGTTCACCAATTGGGGTATACAAATCCGTATGGTTTAACTGCAATGAATCGAATGTCTGTTTGGTTTGAGCCGATTTGGTAATAAAGTGCGCTATATAATTAAGGATATCGCGGATATGAATCATTCCCCGTGGATCGTCTAAGGTTTCAGCATAAACAGGTATGCGAGAATGTCCAATTTTTGCAAAACATTTAAGGGCTTTTCCAAGAGGGGTATTTATATCCAATGCCTCGATTTCAGAACGTGGAATCATGACATCATCAACGCGTGCTTCACGCAAGCGTAGAATATTATGCAGCATAGTACGTTCTTCAGGTGAGAAGAGGGCAGTGTCTTTTTCATTGTTAGCAGTGAGTGCAACGGTAAGATTATCACGCAGTGATGTAGAATTGCGGCCACGTAAAAACGAAAACAAATGATTTATCAGGGAGTGTTTTTCTGTATGATTTGCTTGTTGAGGCGAATGTTCTTCAGTATGAGAAGGCGTTTGATTATTATTTTGTGCATTCACTTTATTTTCCATGGTTTTGAGATCTTTTAAACTTTCTTTTTATAAGAGAGATAAGGTGTTTTAAATTGTATGATTGTGATATTGATTTAAAAAGTTAATTTTTATCATTTTAAGATAATTCAGCATAGGGATCATTTATGGAAAGCTTTAGAAGAATTTCTCTTTCGAGCTCTTCCATTTGACACGCTTCATCATTTGTTTCATGGTTATAGCCAAGCAGATGGAGGATACCATGGACAATCATATGCGTTAAATGGTCCTGAAAAGATTTTCCTTCTTTCTTTGCTTCAAGAACGACAGTTTCTTGCGCAATAATGATATCACCAAGCATGAGTCCAGGTGGATCTCCAGCTTTAAGGGGCAAAGCAGGAAAGGATAACACATTGGTGGATTTGTTTTTATTGCGCCATTGTGCATTGATCTGTGCCATATGTTTGTCATCTGTAAAAAGCAGGCTGATTTCGCTTACAACATTTTCCAATGAAAGATGGTGCATTGTCGTTTTTAATGCTTTTTCGGTGATATCATAAAGCATTTTCTCATTATTCCACCTAGCATTCTCAACAGTTATATCAATAGTAATCATGATCAATCAAATTCACTTTTTTGACGAAGAGCATGAGAGTGGCATTTCTTTGTTTTGTGCTTCAGAATTATGATCATAAGCCCGGATGATAGCGGCAACAAGGGGATGGCGCACAACATCTTTTTCATCGAAGCGAATAATTGCAATATTTTCTATATTTGAAAGAATACGTATTGCTTCAATTAAACCTGATTTTTGTCCTGCAGGCAAATCAATTTGGCTTACATCACCGGTAACGATCATGCGTGCGCCTTCTCCAAGACGTGTAAGAAACATTTTCATTTGCATGGACGTGGTATTTTGTGCCTCATCAAGAATGATAGCTGCATGAGAAAGTGTTCGTCCACGCATGAAAGCAAGAGGAGCAATTTCTATGACACCAGAAGCTAAAATACGTTCTACTTTTTCGACGGGCATCATATCATAAAGAGCGTCATAAAGCGGACGTAAATACGGGTCGACTTTTTCTTTGAGATCACCGGGAAGAAAGCCAAGATGTTCTCCAGCTTCAACCGCCGGACGTGAGAGGATAATTCGTTCAATGATGCCATGCTCTAAAAGCATTGCAGCGTGAGCAACAGCAAGATATGTTTTTCCTGTTCCTGCTGGCCCTACACCAAAAACAAGTTCAGTGTGTTCCATTGCACGTATATAAGCATCTTGTGTTGAGGTTCGGGCATGGATTGTTTTTTTATGGGTACTCAACCGTGCTGGTATACGTTTTGTTGCAGGTTGTGTTGTTGTTGGCGATTCTTGCTGTTTATATAGCAAATTTGCCATGGCAATCGCTCCTTCTATATCCGATAAAGTGAGCTCTGGATATGTTTTAACGCGTTCATAAAGCTGCTGTAATACATATTGTGCGTGCTTTATAGCAGCAATATTTCCACGGATTAAAATTTCATTACCACGTGGATGAATGCTAAGTCCGAGTTTTTGTTCGATATAAGCAAGATTTTCGTCGAGTTTACCAAAAACCGCTTTTGCATATTGATTGTTTTCAAAAATTAAAACAACATCTTTAACATCTGCTGCGTTTGCTTTTCCCAAGATACCAGTATTTTCAGGATAGGTACTTATTTTCTCTTTAACGCACTTTATCTTTTCGGTTGAAGCTTTCAACCTATTCTCCCATATCCACCAAATGTTGCACATTTTCTTGAGTAAACTTTGTTTTGAACGAGATGTCAGAGGTCTCTTTATACATTTGCTATTTCACCGACAAAACTGTTTGAGCCTGCATTTTTAATATGGATGGACATCACTGTGCCCGTAGAAGCCTCTGTATCTACTACAACAGGTAAAAGCCAAGGTGAACGGCCTACCATTTGCCCAGAGTGACGTCCAACTTTTTCGATGAGAACATCGGTTGTTTGACCAATTTTAGAGCGCAAAAATGCATTTTGCTGTTCAAGAAGAAGAACCTGTAAATGTTGGAGCCGGGCATCTTTTACAGCTTCATCAACATGATTTTTCATTGTTGCACCAATTGTTCCAGGGCGAGGTGAATACTTAAAAGAATAGGCTGAACTGTATTGCACTTGTTTAATAAGTTTAACGGTTTCTTCAAAGTCTTCATCTGTTTCTCCTGGAAATCCCACAATAAAATCGCCTGAAAAAGCAATATCGGGTCGTGCAGTACGGATTTTTTCGATAAGATGAAGATAATGAATGCTTTTATGTTGGCGATTCATCGCTTTTAAGATGCGATCTGAACCCGATTGGACAGGAAGATGCAGATAAGGCATCAATATGTCAAGATCTCGATGTGCGGCAATAAGACTGTCATCCATATCACGCGGATGACTGGTTGTGTAACGCAGACGCTTTAAACCATCCAGTTTGGCAAGATGATAGAGAAGATCACCAAGACGCCAAGTTTTACCATTAGCAATTTGTCCGTGCCAACCATTGACATTTTGTCCAAGCAGCGTAATTTCTTTGACACCAGCTTCAATGAGCTGTCGGGCTTCCTCGGTAATTTGCTCGACAGAGCGGGATATTTCCGCACCGCGTGTATAGGGGACAACACAAAAAGTACAAAATTTGTCACAGCCTTCCTGTACTGTTAAAAATGCACTAACGCCTCGTTTTCTTACAGCACGTTTATTATGAGGCGGTAAATGGGCAAATTTATCCTCAACAGGATAGTCTGTTTCAACAATTTTTTTCCCCTGTTTGGTTTGTTCTAACAAATCCGGCAAGCGATGATACATTTGGGGTCCAATGACGAGATCCACCATTGGTGCACGGCGCAAAATTTCATTGCCTTCAGCCTGTGCAACACAACCAGTCACACCGATCATTAAGGGTTTGTCAAGTGTACGTTCTTGACGCATTACCCGTAAGCGACCAAGATCAGAATAGAGTTTTTCAGCTGCTTTTTCACGGATATGGCAAGTATTGAGAAGAATAAGGTCGGCGTCATTTGGTGTTTGTGTAGCAACATAACCCTTTGAACTGAGACTATCGGTCATCCGTTGGCTGTCATAAACATTCATTTGACAACCATAGGTTTTAATAAAAACCTTTTTAGGAACAATAGAGGGCGTATTTTTAGGATTTGCTTTATTCATAATTCATGTCTAAATGTTTTTTACACAAATCTCAATCTTTTTGCTTAAAAGTTTTTTGCATAATGATTGCATCTACGCGGCTGTTTTTTGATTGGTAGTAGGCAAGACGTTTGGAAATTTTTTGAAATTCAAAACGTTGATAAAGTTTCAAAGCAGAAAGATTGGTTTCTTCTACCTCTAGGAATAGTTTTATAGCGCGCTCTTGGTAAAGATGGTGAAGTGTACTATCGATAAGCAAGATGCCAATTCCTTGTCGACGATAATGAGGATGGACGGCAATAGTGATGATTTCTGCTTCATCAAGAATGAGACGGCATAGGCAAAAGCCTAAAATTTGATTAGGTCGCCCAATGAGAGAGGCTTTGTATCCGAAGATAGAGTGATCTTGTAAGAAGTGATCAAATGCTTGTTTTTCCCAAGCAGGGATAAAACAATGCTTATGAATTTTATGAAGGGAAATGCTATCATTAGCTTGTAGCGGAGCAACCCAAAAATGCTTTTTTGTCAATGAAAATTTGGACATTATTTTTTTCTTGGTAAAGAAAAACCGGTTTGTTGTTTTATGTCAGCACTCCGTAGATAGAGTGGACAGGGACGGTCTTGTGGTTGTTTGCTTGCAGCAAGGTGAGCATAACTTACAATATCAGCTGCTTCGCATAAGGTTTGATCTAGTATGACTTTTTTGTTTATCCTGTTATTTTTAATATGCAGTGCAACGATATGAGCTGCTGGGCCAGTTAGTCTTATTTGCTGCGGTAAATCTTTGATGATATTTTCGATTGTTTTTAAGCCAGGTTCCCCCAAAGGAGTGAGATCTTCGTTGAAATTTTGATGATAAAACATATCTCTACCGGCTTCAATGACAACGCTGATTGCTAGTGTAGTATTTTTATTGGTTGCATGCATTGCTAATGCTTCAAGTGCGCTTACTCCAACAGCTGGTATTTCTAGTGCTAGCGCTAAAGCTCTTGCTGTTGAAATGCCTACACGCACACCGGTGAATGATCCAGGTCCAATATTGACAGCAATACGATCAACTTGACTAAGAGTCATATTGGCTTGTTCCGTTACTTGTGTGATGTATCCAATAAGTTTTTCAGCATGTCCTTTGTTCATGCGCTCGCTGATACGGGCAATGACAGATTTATGACGAATGAGCGCAACGGCGCAATAGATTGAGGCAGTGTCTATGGCAAGGATAAGCATAAGAATATTCTCGTTAAATAATATGATAAACAAAAGTCCTGCTGTATTTTTTACTCTTTGTTTTATTAGTGCATTTTGCAATATTTTAAAAAAGTTGCGAAATGGATAGACAACATTATTTTTTTTGAATGTTTTACTATGGGCGGTCGCATATTCAATATGTTTTTGCGTGGTATGTTTCTTGTCTACACAAATAAAGAGCGATCGTTAAATGGAGTTAGGTTTTTCGCAAAAAAGCGATATCTTTTTCTCATTGGATGTAGTGGTTTTTGCTTTAAGCTTCATTTCTTTTGTAACAATAAAGTACATGCAACCATTTGAAAGGGAGAAATCATGAGATCATATTTGTTTTTTCCCTATAAGAGCATATTTCATGAGCCTTTTGTAAAAACTTTATTTTAGTTAGAGCAGAGTTTTTTGATGAATTCTGTATTTTAGTATCATGCTCATTAATTAGCAATTGTATACTAAAAACCGATTGAATAAGCAGTTTGATAGTTTGCTATTTAATATGAATGCGCATTGGATTTTTTGTATAGAATAATGAGAAATCTTTGGAACTTTGATTTGGTTTGGTGAAAAGACTGCGTCAATATTGACAAATCTTTGGGTTGAGTGCGTGCTACGTTGAAAAAAGCAAAAGCATTTTAGGGGGCTCTTTTAAAATGTTATAGGGTTCAAATCAATCAATTTTATCATAATAAGGCTAAAAGCTCCCATAAAGGAGGAGCAAGTTGAAGCTAAAATAACGCACCATCCTCCTTTTTGAATGAGCGTAATCAACGCCTAATCGCAAAGCTGCCATTGAAATGACAGTGAAAAACTGCGCAATAAGTTTGATCAGGTTGAATGCTATGACAGGAATAAGTCCGCTGAGCGGATAAGCATCATGATAGTAAAAGCAATGATAAACCATGTGACGAGAGTGTGTAGACGAAAGGTGTGTTTGTGCTGATCGGCGATAGATGATTGACAGGGTAAAATAACAGAGACTAACATTAAAATTCACACCAGTTTGACAATTGTTGCAATTTGAACGCTCACAAAAGAGACAGATGTTGTTGCGACCAAAATCTATATCTATAGTACAGCATAAAAAAACATGCCTGCAAGCACACTGTGTTGACTAAGCGACAAATTTAAAAGTGGATGTAAAAGAGGAGAAGTAAATAATCAGAACCCCTAAACGAGCCGTAAAAGCAATTGATGCAGCTACATCTTCATGTTTTGCTTTAATGACAAGCGCAACGGCGACGATAGCTGAATTGCTACAAATAGCATTGCTGCAAGCGATTGGGATTGCTAAATACTTAGAAAACCCGAAGTCTGTCAATGACAAAGCTTAGGATAATCGTTACAAATATAACGAATATGATGCCAGCAAACAAATTCCAACCGGCTGAAAGAACTGCGTTAATGCTAATTGCTTGCTCCTAGAAGACCAACAATAGCAATTTTGAGAAGTGCTTTTGCGCAAAAGATTATCCCTTTTTTAAAATATGGTGGCAAAGTAAAACAACTACGGGTAATCTCTCTTCAGAGAATTGCCAAAACAGGACTCTCAAGCCACGCTTCTGCGAAAAGCTGTTTTTCTAAGATTTCTAAACTATAAACTAAGACTGATATGAGCACACATGTTAGAATACCAAGACTAAAATTGTTTAGAAGTGAGAGATTTTTTTTGATCACTTTAATAGTCTCTATAACAAAGAGATAAAAAGCAATAAAAGAAAATTTTAAAGATTTGTTCTTGCCTGTAAGGCTGCAGCCAAGGTTCCATCATCAAGATAATCTAGTTCACCTCCTACGGGTACTCCATGGGCAAGTCGCGTAATTTTAACTGAAAAATTGGAGAGCTGATCCGTGATGTAGTGAGCTGTTGTTTGTCCTTCAACCGTAGCATTAACAGCTAGAATAATCTCCATAATTGGATTCTGTACAACGCGCTGAACTAAGGAAGTGATGTTGAGTTCATCAGGTCCTATTCCATCTAATGGTGAGAGCCGTCCGCCTAAGACATGATAACGGGCTGCCAAAGTTCTCGCACGCTCAAGAGCCCAGAGATCAGCAACATCTTCAACAACAATAATTGTTGTATCATCGCGGCGAGGATCTCTACAAATCGAACAAGGATCAGTGGTATCGACATTTCCACAAACAGAACAAATGCAGACTTTATCTACAGCTGCTTGTATAGCTGCTCCTAAGGGCTCCAGCAATGTCTCCCTTTTTTTGATAAGGTAAAGTGCAGCACGACGCGCTGAACGCGGACCAAAACCTGGTATCCGCGCTAAAAGCTGAATGAGGCGCTCAATCTCAGGTCCTGCAATGTGCTTAGACATACTCTTATTCCATTAAATAAAATCCGATTTATGAGAACGGAAATTTGAAACCCGATGGAAGCGGTAAACCTGCTGTCATGCTTTTAGTTTTTTCTTCCATAGCTATTTCGATTTTTGTTTTGGCGTCATTATGAGCTGCCATAATCAGATCTTCAAGAATTTCAGATTCTTCAGGTTTAAGTAGTGAAGGATCAATTTTGATTGCTGTTATGGTATTCTTGCCGTTTAAGGTGACGTTGATAAGTCCACCGCCGGCAGTACCAATCATTTGCAGATTCGTCATTTCTTCTTGAATTTGCTGCATTTTTTCTTGAATTTCTTTAGCTTTTTTCATCATGCTCATCATATCACGCATAGGAATAGGTATCCTTATTCATCATTGATATCACTTTCATTTTTAAAGGTATTTGGGAGTAAATCAAGGTCGTTTTCCTGTTTATTTAAGCGAATATCGACAATTTTTGCTTCTGGGAAATGGTTGAGAATTTTCGCAATATCAGGATCTGCTTCTGCATTTGAAAAAAGAGTCTTTTGGACAGCCATACTTTCTTCTTGTAGGGTTGGTCCTCCTCCTTCATTAACAAAGGTTATAGTCCAGCGTTTTTCGGTCCATTGAGATAGCATTTTTTTTATATCACGAGCAAGTGAACGTGGAGCATTTTCAGCAAGCCTTAAAATAATATGCCCTGGTTCAAAAGAAACAGGATGAACAAATTCTTTAACAAGAAGTTTAAAAGGAATCTCATTGTACTGTTCAGCTAATTTAATAATATCATGCAAGGAATCAATAATTATGGTTTTTGGGCCAAAGATTTCCTCTGTTATTTGCGTGGAAAGATGCGGTAAATTTGCACTATTTTCAGCAAGGTTGACAGATTGAGCAGTTTCAAGAATTTTTGGTATTCCAGGGGAGTTAGTGCTTTCGGGAATTTCAACTTTTAGTGAAGCTTCCGATTGTAAGGAGCGATTTAATTGATTTTCGAAGGATGTTTTTAAATTTGGCTGGTTTAACGAAGCATTTGAAATGCGTGGAAAGGAACGGGCATTTACAGCTGCTATTTTTGTTGTATTACCCACACTTGTGGACTCTTGATGAGAAGAATTTTCGACAATTGTGAGAGATGTTTTTTCTTGTGTAAGCTTTTTTAAAGCTTCATCAAGAGTTGGCAGATCGGCAGTGTAAGCAAGACGAATCAATAACATTTCAGCAGCTTGAAGTGGGCGCGTGGTCTCGCTCACTTCCTGTAAGCCTTTGAGTAACATTTGCCAGTTTCGCGACAAAACAGGGACAGAAAGTTTTTTTGAGAAATCTAAACTTCTCGAATGCTCTATTTCAGTAAGCGAGAGATTTTCGGCTATTTCTGGTGTGAAACGTAAACGTGTGACCAGATGGTTGAAATCGGCTAATTCTGTCAATATGGTGAGAGGATCAGCACCTGCATCATATTGACTGCGTAATTCATGCAATGCATTTACAATGTCGCCCTTCATGATGAATTCAAAGAGATCAATAATGCGTGCCTGATCAACTAATCCTAACATTGCGCGCACTGCAACAGCGCTGATGTTGCCATTGCTATAAGCAATCGCTTGATCAAAAATAGACAGTGCATCACGTGCAGAGCCTTCCGCAGCGCGTGCAATCATGGAGAGCGCTTGATCTTCTACTTTTATGTTTTCATGTTTAGCAATCTGGCATAAATGCGCACTTAAAATTGCCGTTTCAATACGCCGTAGGTCAAAACGCTGGCAACGTGAAAGGATCGTAATAGGAACTTTACGAATTTCTGTTGTTGCAAAAATAAATTTTACATGTGGCGGTGGTTCTTCAAGTGTTTTCAATAAGCCGTTAAACGCTTGTGCTGAGAGCATGTGCACTTCATCAATAATATAAACCTTATAGCGTGCAGAAACAGGGCGGTAACGTATTTGTTCAATAATTTCACGAATATCATCAATACCCGTATGTGAAGCCGCATCCATTTCTATAACATCGATATGGCGTCCTTCGATGATTTGTGTGCAATGTTCACCAAGTGTATTCAATACAGTCGTTGGCTGGTCAATATCTTTGGTTTTGTAGTTGAGCGCTCGTGCTAAAATACGGGCTGTTGTGGTTTTTCCTACTCCGCGAATTCCCGTTAGCATCCACGCTTGTGCAATACGCCCTGTTTCAAAGGCGTTAGTAAGGGTGCGCACCATTGTTTCTTGACCAATGAGGTCAGAGAAATTTTGAGGTCGATATTTACGAGCAAGAACGCGATAGGTTGTTTCTACCGGCATATTTTTCATCAATGATTCCAACTTTGAAGCGTTTCTGAGTACATTTCTATAACACACGAGTACAGGCTAATCCTGCACTCTAGTATAAAAGGATTTTTTCTCAATCAATTTATTTTTTTGAAGAAGTGAAATCATTTGTCTAAATACAACCAATACCTCTTTATTTGCTATACATAAATGATGCTCTGAAAATTGAAGATGCTGAACTGAAAAATAACAGAAATATGATTTATCCATTAAGATAGGAGGCTGGAACGATGACCCGTACCAGAACTCGTTGGGGCTGCTTCTTTCCAGACCTGACCCGGTTGGCGAGCAGTGCGTCCACCACCAACCTCCCAAGCTCATATTGTCTATTTAAAATGAAAAATCAAGCTAGGAAATGAAGAATATGAAAAGAACAATCCAAAATTTTTTCTTTGAGCCTAATTTTTGTATGATGGATTACAAAGATGTCAGAGATTTATCAATTTTCATTGAAGAAACATTCCGCATTGAACTGGTATAAACAAAGCATTCCCTTTGTTTGATATAATAATTTGAAAAGAAGATGCTCGTTGGCTAAGATTTGTTTAGGGATTTATTGATAGAAGGGCCTCTTTTTGAAGTTGTTCAACGAATTATAGAAAGTCTGTAGCAGCAAAAAAGAGGGGAAAAAGTATCCAGGTCATTTAATTTGTTGAAGTTTTAGAAAATAAGGAGGAGAAGATTGTTGCTGAATAGCGCGATGTGATTCACATCTTATCGCTTTAAATGGCTGATAAATTCTTTAACAGTTAGAGAAAAAATAAGGTTAGTCTTTCTTTGAGTAAACTTGAATAGCAGTAATCTGAAACGCAGTTCGATTGTGATTTTTAGCATGACTAAAACAAAAACTAGGATTGCTCATCAGTACTGCGGTATTCATTTTACTATTAGAATGTTAGAGCATAGCTGCAATTTTTTTTACCATCCTTGGATCAAATGTGGAACACACTTATAGATCTAAAGCGGCGCTTTTTATTGTTTCTCTGCTTGTATATGTGATTTATATACGATGGAGTTTATAACAAATTTTGAGAGGAGCTAACACCAAAGGTTTATGCTATGTTTTTATTGAGAAAGTTTGCTTTGATAACAAAAACACTGGACAATTCAGTTTGCCGCAAAAAATTGTTTAAGTATAGTTTTATCGGATCATTTGATTTTGTTGGAGAAGTATAAAAATTCGAACTTACAGAAGTTTAGGGTTGGAGAGTTCATTACGCCTTATTGTGAAAAAGACCCACCTGAGCAATTGGGCAGGCCTATTCAAACTCTTAAGAAATATTACCAATCATAACTATCTGTATTGCAATTTTTTCCAGTAATCTTTTTCTTTGTAATATTTTTAACAGTGTAATTTCCGGATGAAGGGAAGCTTAACGCAAGAGATGTTACATCTTTAAGTATAAATATCTTATTTTCTTTATCATGCGTTATTTTATTTTCATCGTCAGCAACAATTTTTAATTTATCTAAATCAGAAGGGGCGGAGTACGATAAAGTAAAGGATGCTTTCTTGGGTTTAAATGCTTGACAAGAGTATACAACGCCTTGATGTACTTTATCAGAGCTTCCAATAGTAACACTTTCATCTGGAGTAAAATCCCATTTTTTTTCACTAAATCCAGCAAACGCAACAGTAGAGAAAGCGATAATATTTACAGCGAATAGTCCTTGAGTGAAAATTTTTTTCATTGTGTTTTCCCCTTTTATCCTAAAAAAATTAGTTATAAATCAGTTTTTATAAAGATGAAAGGTTGAATTTAACTCAGAAATGTAGAGGTAAACTGGACTTGCTGGCTTTCTTGATAAAAACCATTTTGAAAATTCCCTAAATTCGAGGTATTTGAAAGCACTTGTGTTTGACTTGTATGTGATAGATTCTGATAGTAATTTAAATTGTCTTTTGACCTGATTTAAAACTTTACAGTTATTCTTTTGGATAAATTACTATGGACGACCATTTGTATTCTCAACGAACTCCCTTTTATATGAGGGGTATGAATACTTCAAAATTTTTATTTTCGGTGTTTGTGTCGTTTCTTTGTATTGGTTTTTTTCGCTGAATTGATGTCCATTATGATATAATTTTTGAAGGAATGTTATTGGGATAATTTGCGCATTTTGTTAGAGGATGCCGTCGCTCGTTTCTTTCTTCAGTTTCCATTATGAAAAAGAGTTTAGCAGAAAAGAAAGCAAGCTTTTCGAAGGCGAGTTGCATTATAGAATCTTCAGGATATCCTTCGATGTCAACGAAAAACTGTGTTGCGTTAAAATTTCTGCAAATTTGGTAGCTTTCTAATTTTGTCATATTGATACCATTTATGGCAAATCCTCCCATAGCTTTTTTAAAAGGACAGGCTAGAACATTGCGACTCCAGGCTAGGGCGTTGCGGACTCAAAAAAAGAAGGCTGGTGATGATGCCGTTTTGGGGTTTGGGCACGTGTTGTTGAGAACGTGAAAGGATGACAAAACGGGTAATATTATGAGGACTATCTTCAACATATTTCTTTCAATAATATCAAGTCCATAGAGTTTTGCTGCAATCAGAGGTGCTAGAGCTGCTTGTGAACGTTTCGCGTTTTTTTTTAATAAATTTTGCAGCTCCAGCTGTATTAGCAAAGGTGACAGGTTTCCAGCCATTTTTACGTATGATTGATTGCACGACATTGTGCAAGGGCATGTATATGGCTGTGAATGGTTTCAATTTCTTTACGTGTAACGCTGGTTAAAAGCATTAATTGAAAATGGATAGGTAAAAAATATTCACCAACTAATTATAGAGGGATGATTATGCTAAAACAAGGTGATGAATATCCGCAACGCCGCCAGAAAGCGTATTTTCAATAGAAATCATAGCAAGATCAGTTTGCCCCTTTTCTACTAAGTTGAGTGCGTCTTCAAAAGTAGCAGAAGGGATAGCCTCCATATTTGGAAACATATTGGAGCAGGCAATATGCAAATTGGCGCCAGATTCTCTTTAAAACGGAATTTTATCGTTTTTTTCAGTTGTCTTCACGCTAAAACCTTGCGTACCCTCTCAAGATCATATTGGGTATCGACCCCTAAGGGAATTGTATCGATTATCTCTACATCGATACGCATATTATGCTCTAGTGCGCGTAATTGTTCAAGTTTTTCACGTTGCTCGAGTGTAGAAGGTTTGAGCGCTACAAATTTCTCAAGCGCTTCGCGACGATAGGCATATATCCCAATATGATGGTAAAGGGGACCATCTCCATAAGGTGCTGTTGCGCGGGTAAAATAAAGAGCACGAAGGCGATTTTGAGAAAGCGGTGTTCCAATAATTTTGACAACATTTGGATCTGTTTTTTCATCTTTCTCCACGATTTTGGCACCCAAAGTTGCAATATCAGTTAAGCTGTTTTTTAAAGGGCGTAGAGCACTGATGATTTCATGGGGAGTTATCGTTGGCAGGTCACCTTGTACATTCAAAATGGCATTGTAGCATCGTTCAGGATCAATATGGTTTAAGGCTTCATAAATGCGATCAGATCCAGATTCATGATGGCTAGATGTCATGATACATTCATGTCCATAAGCTATAACGGCTTTGGCGATATCATGATGGTCTGTTGCAACGATAGTACGTCCCAATGCGGCTTTTTTTGCTTGTTCAGCAACATGAACAATCATCGGCTTTCCAGCGATCTCAGCGAGAGCTTTTTGGGGGAGACGGGTTGAGCCTATACGGGCGGGGATGACAATAATTGGTTTAAGAGCCATTGCAAAATTCCAAATGCCGTGTGTGTGATGTGTTTATAATATTGTGTTTTATAGAGAAAAAGCTTAAACTAAAAGCAGTAATGAAAATATAAACGTTTGAATTTTTATGAATCGTTCGACAGTTGCCTATTTTATTTTTGCTTGTCTATTTTTGCTGATTATTTTGGTGGGAATTTTTACACTCAGCAACATGGTTTATGATCACTCTGCATTGGTTCAACCTGCTTATAAGGTTACAAAAAGTGATGTGCTCAAGAAAAAACAGCTGACATCTGATATTTCTTTGTCA
The DNA here is from genome assembly GCF_009936175.1 of Bartonella quintana. NCBI lineage: Bacteria > Pseudomonadati > Pseudomonadota > Alphaproteobacteria > Hyphomicrobiales > Bartonellaceae > Bartonella > Bartonella quintana. The sequence goes on from NZ_AP019773.1 coordinate 286,446, forward strand.
TTGAACGATCGTCTTCAACAAGGAAATCTTGAAAATGGGCGTAAGATTTTTCGTCAGTGTGCTCTCTGCCATACCTCGAGACAGAATGAAGTTGGCCGTGTTGGTCCAGCACTTTGGGGGGTAGTTGACCGTCCTTTGGCGGCTACAACAGGTTTTGCTTATTCACGTGTACTGCGTGCAAATTCTGATAAGAGATGGGATTTTGTGACTTTGGATCGTTATCTGCAATCTCCACGTGAAGCGTTTCCAGGAACAATTATGTCTTTTCGTGGAATTAAAAATGATCAAGATCGTGCTGATCTTTTGCTTTATTTACGCAGTTTGTCCGATCATCCTGTTTCTTTGCCGATGCGATAAAAAGAAGACAAGCCAAGTTGAATGTGCCAAAAGCGCTTATTTTACGAAGAGATGCAATGGGGTTTTTGTTTGTAATTTGCGTTTCATGGATTTATCAAAAAAGTTATTATTGATCATCATTTAAAATTAACTCGATCGACTATATCGGAAAATGGGAATAGAAAATAGCAGCTTATATTTTATATTCTCCGACGTTTTTTCCTGATTATACCGACACTAATTGGTATCTTAACAGTAACGTTTATTATTATTCAATTTACGCCAGGAGGACTTATTGAAAATATTGTCGCTCAGTTACAAGGAATAGGTGGTGATGCTGTAGGATGAGTAGGTGGGGGAGTGATTCTGGTCTTTCTTCTGATGTCGTTTTGGATGATGCACATGTTGGATCGTTTTCTTCGGGAGTTTTTAAATATCGTGGTGCGCAAGGATTTTGATCCAGAATTTATTGCCAAACTTGAATAGCAATTTGGATTTGATAAGCTGCCGTTGGAGCGTTATTTGACAATGCTTGACCTTTATCTGTGTTTTGATTTTGGGGATTCTTATACACAAGGACGTTCGGTTATTGCGCTTATAGAGTGCTTTACCTGTTTCTCTTTTACTCGGGTTTTGGCAATTGCTGATTTCCTACGTTATTTCTATCCCGTTAGGAATCTGTAAAGTTCTTAAAGAGGGCTCGGCTTTTGATGTATGAACAAGTGCTGTTATTATTATTGGTTATGCAATCTCCAAGCTTTCTCTTTGATATTTTTAAAATGGTGATTTTCCTGGAGGATCTTTTTTAATTGGTTTCCGTTAAGCCATTTAACTTCCGATAATTTTGACCAATTATTCTTTGGCAGTAAAAATATTAAGCTGTCTTTATCATTTGGTTCTTCCGTTAACGGCAATGATCGTTTCTGCTTTTGCTACAACGACCTTGCCAACAAAAATTGTTTTCTGGAAGAAATTCATCAACAGTATGTTATTACAGCATGTGCTAAGAGTTTAAGCGAACGCTCCATTCTTTGTGGCCATGTTTTTCGCAATACAATTTAAATTGTAATTGCCAGTTTTCCTGCAACTTTTATGGCATAATTTTTAGTGGGGCTTTATTGATTGAAATGCTCTATTCGTTAAATGGTATGGGGCTTTTAAGTTATACGTCTATTGTCAATCGTGATTATTCTGTTGTATTTGCCTCTTTTTAGCTGGGGTTGGTGGTCGTTATGGTTCTTTCTCTTTTTATGTTTTGTTCTTTTTCGGCAGAGTTCATTGCTAATGATCGTCCAATTATTGCTTCTTATGGGGAGCTACTCTTTTCCATTTTTTTGATTATTTTAATGAAAAGTTTTGTGGAAATTAGCCATAGCAGATTTTTGTGATCCTTTCATTCAAAATGAAATTGCTCAGCATAGTTGGGCGTTGTGGCCGCTGGTGCGTTTATTCCTATAACACAGTCGTGGAAATAGAACGGTAGCATTGGCTCCTCTTTTTTGGTTTCAAAGTAAAGAGGAGCGTTATATCAATTATGCGCAGGGAAGCGCTGATCCAGAATGTACAATGAGCCGGTGGAATTGGCTTGAAACAGACAATCTGACACAGGATATTTTCGCCCATGTTTTATACGGTTTTAGAGTATCGATAACTTTTAGTATTCTTTTAACGGTTGTTTCTACTATCATTGGTGTGATCGCAGAGGCTGTTTAGGAATATTTTTGTGGTTGGATTGATTTAATCTTCTAGCACTTAATTTAAAATATGGTCTTCAGTGCCGTCACTTTATTTAGTTATTATCATGGCTGCAGTTTTGGCAAAGAGCTTGTAGGTTTTGTTGGGGGTGGGTATGCTCCTTTTTCAATGGGTGACATTGGTTGGTGTGGTGCGGGAGAAATTTTTACGTGCGTGCAATTTTACTTATGTCGATGCTGCACGTGCTTTAGGGGTTCCTAATGGCACTATATGGTGCGGCACTTATTGCTAAATGCGATGATTGTTGCTTTGACCTATTGCCTTTTTTATTAACATCGGGGGTTTCATTGCTTATATCCCTTGATTATTTGGGGTTTAGTCTTCCTTCCTGGTTATGCTTCTTTCGGTGAATTGATGTGGCAAGCTACCACTCATTTGAACGCTCTCTGGATTAGTATTATAGATTTTTTTGTCCTTGCTGTTATATTGTCGTTGTTGGCGTTTATTGTTGAAGGCCGTGCGAGGATGCTTTTGATCCGCGGAAAACATTACAATGACGAATTTGCTTTCAGTACGTAATTTTTCGTTTGCATTCCGCCAGGGACAAGAAAAAATACATTATTGAACAAGTTTCGTTTGAGATTAAAGAAGGGGAAACGGTTGCTCTGGTTCTGGTGGGGGGAATCTGAATCTGGTTCTGGAAAATCGGTAACAGCACTGTCTATTTTGCAATTATTGCCTTTTTTGAAAAGGCTTTATCAATCAGGAGAAATTATCTTTAATAACAGGGATTTATTAAAGTAAAAAGAAGAAAATTTACGTAAAGTGCGTGGCAAAGATATAACCATGATTTTTTAGGAGCTGATGACCGCTCTTAATCCTTTGCATAGTGTAGAATGCTAAATAGGTAAAGTTCTCAAAATGCATTCAGATATGACAAATTAATTACTGCGTGCACGGTTATTGATTTGCTGACTGACAGAGAGAGGAATTCATGAACCACAAAAACATTTGGGTTTATTTTCTCACCAATTATCAGGTGGGCCAACGGAAGCGTGTCATGATTGCAATGATGGATTGCCAATAGCCTACGATTATTGATTGCTGATGAAGCCGACAACGGCACTTGATGTAACCGTTCAAGCGCGCATTCTTGAGCTTTTGGTACAGCTTAAAAAGCGCAATAATTATGTCGATCTTTTTGCTACCCATGATTTAGCCGTTGTGTGCTGTATTGCAGATAGCATCTATGTGATGAGAAAAGGAAAAATTGTTGAAATTGGTCCAAAAGATGAATTGTTCGAAAACCCTCAACAGCCAGCCCTATACCCTATACGAGACAATTTTTGGCAGTAGAACCTAAAGGTCATCTCCTTCAGATAGATGAGAAGGCCCCCATTTTGATGCAAGGCAAGAAAGTTCATGTTTATTTTCCAATTAAAAAGGGTTTATTACAACGAACAGTTGATTATGTGAAGGCTGTTCAGGATATCGATATTACAATTCGTGTTGGTCAAACGCTTGGTGTTGTAGGTGAATCGGGTTCAGGAAAAACCACGTTAGGGCTTGCACTGATTCGAAAGTTGTTTTTCAAGGGCCAGATCATCTTTGATGATATTATATTGATGTGAGCAATTTTACTTTTAAGAAAATTGCGTTCTTTACGCTGTCATATTCAGATTATTTTGCAAGATCCTCTTTCGGTTTGCTTTCTCCGCATATAACTGTGAGTGAAATTATTGCTGAAGGGTTATCAATTCATGATCCGCAGCTCTCTTCTTCTGAACGCAATGACTGTGTAATTGCAGCTTTACATGAGGTTGGTCTCGACCCTTATACCCGATACCGTTATCCCCATGAGTTTTCTAGTGGACAGAGACAGCGGATTGCCCTTGCACGTGCAATTACCTTCAAGTTTCGCTTTAATTATGATGCTTGATGAACCAACATCTTCTCAGGCACAGATCATTGATCTTTTTACATTATTTACAACTAAATATCATTTAGGTTATCTGTTTATTAGTCATGATTTGAAGTTTGTCAAAGCACTTGCACATGAAGTGATTGTTGTGCGCAATGGAGAAATGGTTGAGCATGGTTTTACTCATCGTATTTTTTCTCGTCCCAAAAATTTTTATACACAGACTTTGATAGATGCTGTATTTGCACTGGAATCTGGCCGCTTATAAGTAATGATATTAAATTGCGCTAACAATCCATTATAGAGGAGAATTTTTCCTACCAAGGGTTCACCAATGTTTGTGATAAGTTTAATGGCTTCCATTGCTTGCAGAGTTCCGATGACTCCAGGTAAAACACCCACGATTCCGGTTTCAGCACATGTTGGGATAGTGCCAGGAGGTGGTGGGTTGGGGAATAAATCACGATAGTGAGGGTTATTGTCTTTATAAGGCATAAGCACCGTCAGTGAGCCGTCGAAACGTTCTACAGCACCGCTTATTAAAGGTTTTGCGCATTGAGCAGCATGATCAGCAAGTAGATAGTGTGTGGCAAAATTATCACTTCCATCAACAATGATGTGGTAGGCGTTTAGCAGTTTATCCACATTACTTTTATCTAAGCGTAGGCTGTGTTTTTCAACCATAACATGAGGATTTATTGCTTTTATAGTGGCTTTAGCACTGTCGGTTTTACATTGGTTAATTGTGCTTGTTTTGTGAATAACTTGGCGTTGTAAATTGGAAAGCGAAACGATGTCATCATCAACAATTCCAAGAGTGCCAACACCTACGGCAGCCAAATAGGTGAGAACAGGAGCACCAAGAGCGCCTGCACCAATAACCAGAACGCGTGCAGCTTTGAGCTTTTGTTGTCCCACACCACCAATTTCAGGTAAAATGATGTGGCGTGCATAGCGCTCGATTTCCTCGCTGCTTAAGTTTGTCTTAGCTTCTTGTGTCATAGGATTTCTCTTGTCATAATTCCTTTATTGTTTACTAAGTTTATGATGCATAGGCTAGTATGTTTTCAGTTATAGGGAGGTTTTATTCATGAAAATTGCTCTGCAGATGGATCATATTTCAACACTTCAAATTCAAGGGGATACGACATTTGCACTTGCTTTAGCAGCGCAAGAACGCAGACATTCTCTTTTCCATTATACACCAGATCGTTTGTCTATGTGCGATGGTTGTGTGATTGCGCAATTGGAAGCATTGACGGTGCATGATCAAGAGGGGCATCACTATCAATTGGGGAATCCTGTCCGCACACAGTTGATGGATATGGATGTGGTTCTTTTACGGCAAGATCCGCCCTTTGATCTCAATTATATCACCACGACTCATTTGTTAGAACGTATTCATCCTAGGACATTAGTTGTGAATGATCCAACATGGGTGCGCAATAGTCCAGAAAAAATTTTTGTGACTGAATTTTCTGATTTAATGCCAGAAACGTTAATTACGAAAGACATTGAAGAAATAACGGCTTTTAGAGCTACGTTTGGTGATATTATTATCAAACCACTTTACGGCAATGGGGGAACAGGTGTCTTTTACTTAAAACGGGATGATCACAATTTAGCATCGCTGTTGGAAATGTTTGCACAAAATTATCGCGAACCTTTTATTGTTCAGCGCTATTTAGATGCAGTGCGAAAAGGGGATAAACGAATTATTTTGCTTGATGGTACACCTGTTGGAGCGATTAATCGGATTTCAGCAGAAATGGATGTGCGTTCTAATATGCATGTTGGAGGTTGTGCAGAAAATATTGATTTAACAGAACGTGATTATGAGATTTGCAAGCGCATTGGTCCAGCTTTGCGGGAACGTGGTCTTCTTTTGGTGGGGATTGATGTAATTGGAGATTATATAACAGAAATCAATGTGACATCTCCTACTGGAATTCGTGAAATTAAACGTTTTGGTGGCCCAGATATTGCTCATCTTTTCTGGGATGTCGTTGAATCCAAGCGTTCAAATTAAATTTTTTAAGCAGAGGGTTAAAAGGTGATTTTGTCAGAAAAATTATGAATGTTGTTTTTTTATATTTGTCATGCTGCAAATATGAATTAAAATTTAGATTATCATATAATGAACAAGAGATCCTGATTCACATTCTAGGGAGTTTATGGATGAAAAAATTATTATCAGTTGGAGTGGGACTGGTTTTTGTGGTTTTGTTGTCAGTGAATGTTGGCAATGCACGCGATCAAATTCAGATAACTGGTTCATCTACTGTTTTACCGTATCAAAAAATTGTTGCTGAAATATTTGGAGAAATTTACCCTCATTTAAAGATTCCAGTGATCGAATCAGGTGGTTCAGGTGCGGGTATTAAGGAATTTTGCCGTGGCATTGGGGAGAGCACAATTGATATCGTTAATTCTTCGCGAGCAATGAGGCCTAGTGAATTACAGTCTTGCTTTGATGCTGGTGTAAAAGATGTTGAAGAAATACGCATCGGCTATGATGGTATTGTTTTTGCGACAGATATAAATGGTCCTGATTGGAAATTAGAGCCAATAGATGTTTATAGGGCGCTCGCTGCTCAAGTTGTTGTGAATGGGAAATTGCAGTCAAATAAAATTTCGAAATGGAAGGCGATCAAGAGCACTCTTCCTGATTGGCCAATAGCAGCTTATATTCCTGGCGAAAAACATGGAACGCGTGAAGTTTTTGAAGAAAAATTGCTAGTTGCAGGCTGTAAGGCCAGTGGAGCAGTTGAAGCGATGAAATTTTTGGGAATGGATGATAAGGCGATCCATGCTGCTTGTATTGCTGTACGTAAGGATGGAAAGGTGATTGATATTGATGGTGATTATTCTGAAACATTTGCACGTCTGACTTCGAATAAAACAGGGATTGGTGTTTTTGGTTTATCTTTTTATGAAAATAATGCTGATAGGCTAAAGGTTGCAGACATTAATGGTTTTGCGCCAACTGTTGAAACAATTTCTAGTGGCAAATATCCGATTTCTCGTCCACTTTTCTTCTATGTTAAAAAAGCGCATTTGAATATTATTCCAGGTTTGCGGGAATATGTTGATTTTTTTCTTTCTGATCAAATGATTGGTCCAAATAGTCCATTGGCTGAATATGGTTTGGTTGTTGCTTCTGACAAGGAGCGTCAAGCACAGCGTTCTGCTTTTTCTGCTGGCCGAGTGATGACTTTGAAATAATTTTCTAATTTGTAATGTAGGAGTTTTCTGAGCTGTTCCTTGTAAAAATTGAGAGACAATATGCGCATTTCCTGTATTATTTTTTTCCTATTGCTTCTTGGTTTTATTGGCTTTTGTATTTCTTATATGCGGGCTCGCTATCTTGAATACACACAATACAAGATGCATTCTCGTGCATATTATTACGGCTGGTGGACATTTTTGATAACTGTTATTCCTGCTCTCGTTTTTTTAATTTTTTGGGATAGTGGGAGTGCAATTTATTTAGAATATAGCGCTTCGCGAGAAATTGGTGCGTATAGTGCACGCGTGACAGAAGTTGTTAATTATGACATTATTTTAGGGGCTATCCGTAGTCTGGTTAAAATGATTCAACACTTTGAGGGGGATCTTATTAAGGCTTCGTATGAAGAAGTGCAGGCGCAATTATTCGCGAAAGGGTTTGTTTTGCCTCGTGAAGCACCAGATGATGTATTAAGGATAGCGCAATCATGGGTTTCTTCTTCTGAAAAGTTACAATTTATTGGTCATGGTTTGCTTTTTATAATTGCATCCTTTGGTTTTATCTGTGGAATTATGCAAATTACTCCATATCAGCGTGCGCGCAATAAAGTTGAGTGTTTGATTGTTATAGGGTTGGTTTGTGCGTCTATAATTGCAGTTTTGACGACAGCAGCTATTGTACTCTCTCTGTTTTTTCAGACAGTAAGTTTTTTTCAGTCTGTATCTTTTTCAAATTTCTTTTTTGGAACAGTTTGGGATCCGCGGTTTTCAGCCAGTGGTTCGGGCAATGAAGTGGGGCAATTTGGTTTAATACCGCTCCTTATTGGTACACTTTATATTGCGTTTGTAGCAATGCTTTTTGCTGTTCCTATTGGATTGTTTTCGGCTTTTTATATGGCCGAGTATGCTTCTGTTCGATTGCGGTCAATTGTGAAGCCATTGTTGGAAGTGCTTGCTGGTATTCCAACCATTGTTTATGGTTTTTTTGCTTTGAAGGTTGTAGGACCATTTTTACATGATTTGTCTGTTTCTCTCTCTGATGGTGTTGGTTTTATTATGGCCCAAAGCATTTTGACAGCTGGATGTGTGATGGGGATTATGTTGATTCCTTTTGTTTCCTCCTTGTCGGATGATGTTATTACAGCTGTCCCCCGTTTTTTGCGCGAAGGATCTTATGGTCTAGGAGCAACACAATCTGAAACGATTAAAAAAGTTATTATACCGGCAGCGCTCCCAGGAATTATAGGAGCGATTTTATTGACAGCATCACGCGCAATTGGGGAAACAATGATTGTGGTTTTGGCAGCAGGTGTTGCAGCAAATTTAACGCTTAATCCATTTGAAGCAATGACCACGATGACGGTGAAGATTGTTAATCAATTAACAGGTGATTTTGAATTTAATTCTCCACAAACTCTTGTCGCTTTTGCTTTAGGGACGACGCTTTTTATTGTGACCCTTTTGTTGAATATTCTTTCTCTTTACATTATGCGTAAATATCGGGAACAATATGAATGAGTGAGGCTTTTTTTTTGCATCGGCGTAATATTGGCATCAAACGTCGATATTGGGCTGAACGTCGTTTCCGGGCGTACGGTTTGATTGCCATTTTTATTGGTTTGTTTTTTTTGTTCGCTCTTTTATGGTCGATCATGAGTCAGGGGTATGCAGCTTTTTTTCAAAGCGAGATGACTCTGTCGATTTACTTGGATGAAAAGGTCATTGATCCAAATGGTCAGCGTGAAACAAATCCACAGGTGCTTATAACAGCAAATTATCCGCTTCTTGTACAAAATGCTTTGGCGACAAAGCTTGGTATAGATCAAAATAATCGAGTAGCTTTGCGGGATGTTAACCGTATGTTTTCAAACAGCGTACGTGTTCAACTACGTGAAATGGTGACAAAGAATCCAAAGCTGATTGGAAAAACGCGAAAAATCAAAGTCTTAGCATCAGCAAATATTGATGCTGCTTATAAAGGACAGATTGATTTGCATGTAGCAGAAAAAAACCGCAAAGTTTCTAATCGCCAAGTAGAATGGATGAGACGCTTAGCGTATGATGGTACGCTTTATAAAACATTCAATTTTGGTTTTTTTACCTTTGGTGCTTCAAGTCGCCCTGAGACTGCAGGGTTAGGGGTTGCGATAATCGGTTCTTTTTACATGATAGCTATAGTTTTAGTGATTTCGCTACCAATAGGGATAGCGACAGCTCTTTATCTTGAAGAGTATGCACGCAAAAATAAATTTACGGATTTTATTGAAGTTAATATCAATAATCTTGCGGCTGTTCCTTCGATTGTTTTTGGTCTTTTAGGACTTGCAGTTTTTGTTAATTTTTTTGGGTTACCGCGTTCAGCGTCTTTTGTTGGTGGACTTGTTTTGGCTCTTATGACGCTCCCAACAATCATTATTGCGACACGTTCCGCTTTGCGGGCTGTTCCTCTCTCTATTCGCGCGGCAGCTTTAGGATTGGGAGCATCGAAAACACAAATGGTTTTTCATCATGTTGTTCCTTTAGCTGCGCCTGGTATTTTGACTGGTACGATTATTGGTGTAGCTCAGGCTCTGGGTGAAACTGCCCCTTTGCTTTTGATTGGAATGGTTGCTTTTGTTGCGAATATTCCTGTTACACCAATGGATCCGGCGACAGCTCTACCAGTTCAAATTTTTATGTGGGCAAGTGAGGCAGAGCGCGCTTTTGTTGAAAAGACATCGGGTGCTATTATCGTATTAATGGTTTTTCTCTCTGTCATGAACATTTCTGCTGTTTTTTTACGTCGACGATTTGAAAGGCGCCGATAACTTCTATAAAGCAGTAATCTCGATAACGTTTGTGTTCTAAAGTAAGGTGAATTCTGTAATGAAGATTAAAATGCGTGGTCAAGATGTGAAAGTTTTTTACAAAGACAAAGAAGCACTCCATGGTATTACGCTTGATATTCCTGAACATAAGGTTACTGCCTTAATTGGTCCTTCAGGGTGCGGAAAGTCGACCTTTTTGCGTTGTTTTAATCGTATGAATGATACAATTGAAGGTGCTAAAATAACAGGTCTTATTACCTTAGATGGAGAAAATATTTATGATTCGCAAATTGATGTTGTAGAATTGCGTGCGCGTGTTGGTATGGTTTTTCAAAAACCTTGTCCTTTTCCAAAATCTATTTTTGAAAATGTTGCTTACGGGCCACGCATTCATGGTTTAGTCAAATCGCGTGCCGAATTGCATGATATTGTTGAAAAAAGTTTAAGACAGGCAGGTTTATTTGAAGAAGTAAAAGATCGCCTTCATGAGACAGGGACAAGTTTGTCAGGAGGGCAGCAACAGCGCTTGTGTATTGCGCGTGCTATTGCGGTTAGTCCTGAAGTTATTTTAATGGATGAGCCCTGTTCGGCTCTTGATCCAATTGCAACAGCACGTATTGAAGAACTTATCGATGCATTACGAAAAGATTATACAATCGTCATTGTGACGCATTCAATGCAGCAGGCAGCGCGTGTTTCTCAATATACAGCCATGTTTCATCTAGGGCATTTGGTCGAAGTTGGTGCAACTGAAATGATATTCACCTCACCAAAAGAGCAACGTACACAAGATTATATTACGGGGCGTTTTGGATAGATGAATTGAGGAGTATAGAATATGTCTATGAAACATACTGTTCGTTCTTATGATGCAGAACTAAAATATTTGGAAGCAAAGATTACAGAAATGGGCGGTTATGCGGAAAGAATGATTGAAAATTCTGTCGCATCGATTGTGCGGAATGATCTTCAGCTTGCTACGACAGTTATTGCCGATGATCTGTTTTTAGATGAAGCAGAACGCAACATTGATGAAAAAGCGATTACAATTATTTGCAAGCGCCAACCGATGGCTGTTGATCTACGTGAAATTGTTGGTGCTATTCGCATTTCTTCTGATCTTGAGCGGATTGGGGATATGGCTAAAAATATTGCTAAGCGGACAGTTGCACTTTCAGAAATACGTCAACCGAAAGCTTTTTACTGTGGACTTGAAACAATTACAGTTTTGGCACTCAATCAGTTAAAGGAAGTATTGAATGCTTACAAGAGCCGTTTATTGGATCATGTTGATGCAGTCCGCGAGCGTGATGGTCAAATTGATGCTCTGTATACCTCTCTTTTTCGTGAACTTTTAACTTATATGATGGAAGATATGCGCAATATTACGGTTTGCACGCATTTACTTTTTTGTATAAAAAATATCGAACGAATTGGTGATCATGTCACCAATATTGCTGAAACACTTCATTATATCATAACGGGTTATCATATGTCTTTTGATCGTCCCCGCGATGATCTGACCTATAAAGTTGGGGTAGATGAGCAAAAAATAGATTAAATTTTTTCTCAGATGCATACAATGATTTTGTTACTGAAGATAAGGAGTATTGGGCGCTTTCTTTCAGTATAGCTGGAGAAGGGAATATGGTCTACGCATTATGGGTAATGGCAAAAAAGCAAAGGGGTTTTTAAAGGTAATACTGCAGATTTTTTTTAATTCTTAGTTTAATGCATTTGGATAGGGGATGGTGTCATCACTTATGTTTTAGCCAGAGGGAAAGAACCCTTCTGATCATTTTATTAAAACTTGTAGTAATTCATATTGATTGTTTCAATATTGATGTAGACAATTTTAGTGCCGAATTTTTCGGTATTAAAGTGAATTGTATGGCTTCATACTTTTTGAGGCAGGGGGAATTTAAAATTTTGATTGTACACATCATAACTTTTCAAAGATGATACTTTGAGTCTAACAGAATTTTTTTAATGCTTTCTAGATCGTCTTTTTTGTATACATAAATGTTAGATAATTTTCAGAGAGGTAGTCTTTTGTTGCGATTGAAGCGTGGGGATTGATATTGGATGATCTCCATCTAGTCGTTAGTAATAAATATTGTTAATGTGTCTACTTTATGAAATGATCGATTCTTCAAAGTAAGAGTTTTTTTTATATTTCGCATAAATGCTTTTTAATTCCTAATTTTATTACTGCTTGTATTAAAATTTTACTAAGTTATAACAATTGCCGTATATTTTCTTTGAAGATACATTTAAAACGCATTCAAATTTTGAATATTTCAAAGATAGAAAAATATGTTGCATAAGATGAAAGAGAAATGTTGGGCTATTTTTGTTAGCTGTTGTGTAGCTGTAGCACCGTTGGTTGTTGTGGGATGTGCTTCAGATCATTTTAGTGCTCGAAAGGGCAATGATAACAAGAAAATAAAAGCAGAGATGTATCCGTTGACAGAGCGCGAATGTCTCATGCGTGCAATGTATTTTGAATCGAATCGCACAAGCCGTGAAGGGATGATTGCAGTGGGAACGGTTGTTATGAATCGTGTTAATTCAACTGCTTATCCAAAGACGATTTGCGGCGTTGTCGGTCAGTACAAACAGTTTGCTCCCGGTGTTTTAACACGTCCTATGACAGAGCCGGCATCCGTTGCTCGTGTTAGAGAGGCAGCTAATGCTGTTTTACACGGTGAACGGGATAAGAAAGTTAAAAACGCTAAATTTTTTCATACCGCTGGTTTATCTTTTCCTTATAAAAACATGCACTATGTACGTGTTGCAGGAGGGAATGCTTTTTATGAAAAGCGATCCCGTGATGGATCGCTTCAGGTTCCTACGAATGATCGTTCTTATGATGTTGCTTATGCTTTTGCCCAAGAACAACATTCTGGCAATGCGCCCAGTTTCATGGATACAAGCTTAGCAGGCAAGGGAATAAAAACAGAGGAAAGACGAAATGCCTCTCCTTCGGTAAAGATAGCACAGGTGAGCAAGGTACGTACTACACCTTTTGTTGTGGCACAGCTTGATAAAGTTCCTATTCCCACATATGCACCTAATCGTCCAGATGAGAAAGGGGAAGCTAAACCCGTTACAGTGTATACTATGCCCTCATCAGATCAGTTAATTGCAATTGTTGCAATGTTAGAAGAACAGTACAGAATCCGGTAATTTTTTCACAATCACAAGGAAGGGTATTGGTAATGTACTTTGATATTCATGAGATAATTTCGCCTGAAATGCTTAATCGCCTTGCAGAAATTACGGTAAAAGTCGGGCTAAATTTACAAGAGGGGCAGGATCTTGTTTTAACTGCTCCAGTTTCAGCATTACCTTTTGTTCGGCGTATTGCATATCATGCTTATAAAGTTGGAGCTGGTGTGATTACACCAATTTTTAGTGATGATATGTTATCGCTTACACGTTTTGAAAATGCACATACTGCTAGTTTTGATTGTGCACCTTCTTGGCTGTATAAGGGAATGGCGAAGGCTTTTGAAAATGGGGCTGCGCGTTTAGCTATTGTTGGTGATAATCCTTTTCTGTTTTC